>JALUZX010000823.1 GCA_027011425.1 Planctomycetota bacterium | reverse complement strand
TGCGTGTCCGGGTCCCAACGGTGGCGCTCCCGATGTGGGGCAGGCAGACCAGGTTGGGAAGGTCCGTGAGCCCCGGCGCCGGGAGGGGTTCGTTTTCATACACGTCCAGGCCCGCCGCGGCGGGCCGGCCTTCCCGCAAGGCCGCAACCAGGGCCCTCTCGTCCACCACGGGGCCCCGGGAAGTGTTGACCAGCACGGCCCCAGGCTTCATGAGGGAAAGTTCCGCGGCGCCGATCATGCCCCTCGTTTCCTCCGTGAGGGGAACGTGGAGGGAGACGAAGTCCGATTCTCTCAGCAACTCCTCCAGGGAGACCCGGCGGGCTCCCAGTTCCTCCTCCAGCTCCGCCTTCCTCCGGGGATGGACATAGAGCACCTTCATCTCGAAGCCTTTGGCCTTTTTCGCGAAGTTCGCTCCGATCCGCCCGGCCCCCACCACTCCCAGGGTCCGACCCGTGATGTCGGCCCCCAAGAATTGCAAAGGCCCCCAGCCGTTCCACTTCCCCGACCGGAAGAAGCGGTCCGCCTCCACCACCCGCCTGGCGGCGGCGAAAAGAAGCGCCCAGGCCAGGTCCGCCGTGGCGTCGGTGAGAACGCCCGGCGTGTTGGTGACCAGGATCCCCCTGCGGGTCGCCTCCCGGAGATCCACCTTGTCGTAGCCCACGGCGTAGAGGGAGATCACCCGAAGCCCGGGGGCGGCCTCCATCACATCCCGGTCCACCCGGTCCGTGAGAAGGCAGAGAAGGCCATCCTTGTCCCTCACGCCCTCCAGGAGTTCTTCCCGCCCGATGGGGCGGTCCCCGCCGAAGACCTCGAACTCCACGCCTCCTTCTTCGAGGAGATCCAACCCCTCCCTGGGGATCCGGCGGGTCACGAATACCTGTTTGCTCATACCCCCATTTCAACCCCGGGCCCGGGGATCTTCCAGTTTCCCGGCGGAATGGGAGCAGACCCGCCTCAAGGCGAGAGGACGAAGACCAGGCCGAAGTTCTTCTTCACCGTGCCCCGGGCGGCGGTGAGGGCCCCCGCCCCGGAGGCGACGATGGTCGCCGTATCCGGTCCCGTTCCCTTGGCCCACATGTAGGGGATCTGCATGTGGATTCCGTTGGAGAGGTAGACCCCCCGGTTCCAGGGATCGCCGCCCACGGCCGCGAACTGGCCGTAGAAACGGGCCCCCGAAAGAGAGGGGTCCGAGGGAAGGAAACCGATGGATTTGGCTCCGCCCAGGGAGAGGCGTCCCCGGTAGTCCAGGCTCCAGGGCCCGAGGATGAGCATGGCCGCCGGGTCCAGGTAGAGCCTGCATTCCGCCGGGTAGAGGGGGAGAGGGCTGGCGAGTTTCCTCGTCCCCAGGAGCGCGAAGGCGGGACTCCCCCACATGGGCCCTTCCGAACAATTTCCTTCCAACCGGAATCCAGGGTTCCCGGAGGAAGTCCAGGTGAACCCCATGGAACCCCGGAAGGAGCCGTGCCGCCGGGGGGCGAAACATCCTTTTCCGAACTCCACGGACGGAGAAACCCTGGCGGGAGAGACGGCGTCGAAGTAGAGAGGCTCGCCGTTTTTCGTGTAGGCGTCGTTGTCGTAGACCTTGAAGTCAACCGTGAGGGACCGGCCGCCGGCCAGCGTAAAACTCTTGCCTCAGCCGCAGGGGAGGAAATACTCCGCCGGTTCGGGCAGGGTTCCGTTCTGGAAGCTCGCCGGGAAGAAGACCTTGGTCCGCGACAGCATGACCACGGCGTCCTTCCCGGTGTTGGCGGCGAAGCTGGGACTCGCGGCGGAGGAGTAGTGGGGAGAGGTGGAAAAGACGATCTCCATCTCCACGTTGTACCACCTCCAGTCGTAGGGAGCGGTTCCGTCCCGCCGGATTCCGATGTTCCGGATGGTGAAGGTCTTGGAGGAGATGTTGTCCAGGATCTGCTGCCAGTGGAACATCCGTCCCGCCTTGGAGGAGGACCTGGCACCGAAGGGGGCCGCGGACTTTTCCGGACCCTCGATGCTTCGGTAGACTTTAGGGTGATAGATGTCCTGGACCTGGGCCTGTGCCGCGCCGGCAGCCAGAGAGAGCAGGACACCCGCGGAAAAAAGAAAACGTGAATCCATGGCGGGCCTCTCCGGAATCGGAATGAAAAGAAGATGAAAAAGTCTGAAAATCGGCTTTGCGAAATTACCTTCCACGTGGCCGATGGTAGGAAGGGAGGGCCCCGCCCGCAAGGGGCATGCCCCGCCCAGGGCCTCCCGGCAAGGTCCTTCTGTCCCGGGGTGAAACCCACTTTCGAAAAAGAGAGGCTGTCTTGATCCTGGCGGCGCCCGATTCTTTCAAGGGATCCCTTTCAGCGGCCCGGGCGGCCCGGGCCCTGGCCGAGGGGGTCCGCCGCGTCTTCCCGGAAGAAGAGGTCCTGGAGGTTCCCCTGGCCGACGGGGGCGAGGGGACCGTGGAGGCCCTGCTCGCCTCCCTGGGTGGAAAGAAAGTCTCCGCCCGGGTCCAAGGCCCCCTGGGAGAGCCGGTGGAAGCCTTTTTCGGCCTTTTGGAAGACGGAAAGACGGCGGTGGTGGAGATGGCCGCCGCCTCGGGGCTTCCCCTGGTTCCCCCGGAAAGGCGGGACGTTCTCCGGGCCTCCACCTTCGGCACGGGGGAGTTGATCCGGCTGGCCCTGGAGGCGGGGGCGCGCGAAATCGTCGTGGGCCTGGGCGGAAGCGCTACTTGCGACGGCGGGGCGGGGATGGCCCGGGCCCTGGGATTCTCTCTCCTGGACAAAGATGGACAGGAGCTTCCCCCGGGAGGCGGCGCCCTGACCTCCCTGGAAAGGATCGACCCCTCCCGCCGCCACCCCGCCCTGGCCGGAGCCCGGATCCTCGGGGCCTGCGACGTGACGAACCCACTCCTAGGAGAAAAGGGCGCGGCCCGGGTCTTCGCTCCCCAGAAGGGGGCTTCTCCAAAAGAGGTGGAAATCCTGGAAGAAGGCCTCCGGCGCCTTGCCGGGGCCCTCCGGGACCAGCTCGGCCGGGACGTGGCGGACCTTCCCGGCGCGGGCGCCGCGGGAGGACTGGGAGCGGGCCTGGCCGGGTTTCTCGGGGCCACCCTGGAGCCGGGCTTCGAGCTTGTGGCCCGGTCGGTGAGGCTCCAGGAAAAGGTGGAGGCCGCCCGGCTGGCGCTCACCGGCGAAGGCCGGCTGGACGCCCAGACCTCCATGGGCAAGGCCCCCCAAGGGGTGATCCGCCTTGCCCGGAAGGCCGGGGTCCCGGTTTTCGCCTTCGCTGGGGAGCTGGCCCCGGGCCACGAGGCCCTCTTCGAGCAGGGCCTCACCTCGGCCTTCTCCCTCTGTCCCGGCCCGGCTTCCCTGGAAGAAGCCCGAAAAAAGGCCGAAGCCTGGCTCGCCGCCGCCACCGAAAGGGCGCTGCGCGCCTGGAAAGCGGGCCTGGAAAAAGGGTGATCCCCCCCTTGGGATTCCTGTTTCCGCCTCTTTTTTTCTCGTCCCGTAAAGAAACCGCCCCCCCTTTCCCGAAGGTCTTTCTATGAAGATCTATCGCAAAACCGCTCTCTTTTTCTCCCTCTCTTTCCTCCTCCCCGGGGCTCTCTTCGGGCAGACGGGAAAAAAGAAATGGGGCCAGGGGCCGGTGGTGACCTGGACCGTCACCGTCGTCGGGGCCAAGGGCCTGAGGGACCTGGGCCCTCTTCACCGCCGAAAGATCTCGGATCCCTACGTGGTGATCGTCCAGAGGAAGTCCATATTTTCGGGGGGCATCTTCAAACTGAATTTTTCCAGGATCGGGCAAACGCCCGTCGTCCAGGACTCCACTTCGCCCACATGGAACTATTCCTGCACGTTGAAGGAAAAACTGAAGGACGGTTCCCCCTGGTTGATCTTCCGGGTCTGGGGCAAGAATCCCCGCGGCTCTGCCTTTCTGGGGGTGGCCCGTTGGCGCAAAGGAAAACCAGGCGTATACACCCTCCCCTTGAAAAGGTGGGCCCCCGGAACCCGCCGCGTTCCGGGGGAACTCACCATAAAGATCGAAAAGAACGTGCCCGTCGTGACGGTCCCCTCCGTGACGGGCCTCACCCTGAAGATGGCCAGGTTCCAGCTGTTCCGCAACGGCCTCTACCCCATCCCCGAACCTCGCTACACCCGATCCCCCTATAGTCACTTCCGGAAATACAAAGTGGAGAAACAGAGCCCCGCGGCGGGAACCAAAGCCCGGTTCCGGTCTGGAGTGCGCCTTGTCTATTCCCGTCCCTACACCATGACGATGCCCAACCTGCAAGGCCTCACCAGGGCCGCCGCGGCGGCTAAGTTCCCCGAGCCCTTTCGGAAGCAACTGCGGATCCTGGTCGGCCGGTCCAGGGAAAAGGAAACATCCAAGTGGTTCAAGGTGTGCTACCAATTTCCCAAGCCCAGGACGAGGATCGACGCGGTCCACCCCATTTCCGCCTACATCCTGGAACCGGAAAAGGGCACAAAGGTGGAAGTCCCCAAGGTGGTGGGCAGGGACTACCGCCGGGCCTTATGGATCCTCCGGAAGCACTACCTCCGCCGGATCAAGATCGTGACCAGGGAGCACCCTACCTTGAACCGGGTCGTCCTCTCCCAGTCTCCCCCTGCCGGAACCCTCTATCCCTATGACGCCAAGGCCGGCGTCACCCTCACCGTGGCCGCCCTGGCCGACGGCCGGTCCATTCTGACGGCCAAGAGCCTGAAACCGGGCCCGCCCTTCACCTGCCTGTTCTCCGGGAAGAAGCGCCACGAATACCGGAAGATCCGCGTGGAGAAGACAGGATACCTGGTCGCCCGCGTTCTCAAGACCGCCAGGGGGGCCGACGTGGAGACCCGGTTCTTTTCCCCCTCCTACAAGGAGACCGGGATTCCTCCCGTCCTCCGGGTCACGCCCGGGACCTGGTACGTGGATTTCCTCTCCAGGGTCCGGGGCCTGGGGCGAAAGCCCGCCAGGCTCCAGGTGGAATTCATCCCCGAGTTCGACCCGGGGGAGCCCAACGACACCAAGGAAACCGCCCGGACCCTGGAATTCCCCACCCATCTCACCTTCGGGATCTGCGGCCCCAGGGACAAGGATCACTACCGCTTCGAGTTGAAGAAACCGGGCTACCTGGAGATCCGGGGGGGACCGAAGGTGGACGGCGAAGACTGCCCCGTGGGAATCCGGGCCACCCTGAAAAACCAGGACGGCCACGAGTTCTACAGCGGCCCCCTGGATTGCCTGAAGTGGCTTCCCGCCGGGGCCTACGACCTGGAGATCTGGGGCGAGGAAGAGGGCTTCGACACAAAGCCCTACACCGTGGACCTCCGCCTCCAGGAAGACCTGGACAAGACGGAGCCCAACGATCACATCACCGAGGCGACGGAGGTCCACGTCCCTTCGTATATTGCCACCCGTTTCGAGACCCGGGGCTCCGATTACTTCCACCTGGTCTCCAAGGAGCCCGGCTTCGTGATCGTCACTTCCGAAGATCCCATGCCCTCCGCCGTCGTCTGCGACGTCGTGAACGCCAAGGACAAAAGCATCCTTCCCCACGGACAACTTCCCCGGGCGATCCGGATCGACAAGGAAGCCTTCGTAAGGCTCGGGCTGGAATGCGAGAAGGACGACCAGCGCAGGGCCCCGGCGGTCCTGCACTTCGCCTTCCTGCCCCTGAAGGCCGATCCTCTGGAACCCAACGATTCGGTGCATACGGCAAAGCCCGTGCCCACGGACACGCCGCTCACGGCCCTTCTCCTCCCGGCGGAGGACCGGGACTTCTACAAGTTCACCCTCACCGAGGACCAGGAGGTCACCTTCGAGATCCTGAAGGCCCCCAAGGAGCACTTCACCTGCGTGGGGCGCCTCTTCGACCGCACGGGCAAGGAGATCACCAGGGACCGGCGCATCTATTTCCCGGCGAAATACCACCTGAAGAAAGGCACGTATACCCTGGAGATGGAGATGGAGGGCGGCATGAAGTTCCTCCAGACCGCTCCATACGTCTTCCGGATCAAGACGGCCTCGGGCCGGCCCGCGGGGCTTTCGAAAAAACTGGAAGACCGCTACAGGACCGGAGGGAACCAGGCCAAAGGAAAGGCCGTGGAAGACGCCATCGCGCTGGCCGCCCGGGCCTACCGGCTCCTCCAGAAGGGGAAGCCATCCAAGGCGCTTCTCCTCTACGCCAAGGCGGCCAAGGTGATCCCGGGCTCTCCGGCGGTCTGGAACGACATGGGAGTCTGCTGTTACAAGCTCCGCAAATTCCCTCTCGCAGAAAAGCTCTTCAAGAAGGCCCTCTCGATCAAGGCCGATTACACCCTGGCCTTCCGCAACCTCGGGGTCCTGGCGAACCGGCTGCGCGACCCGGAAGGGGCGGTGAGGTGGTGCGCCAAGGCCGCCCAGGCCGATCCCTCGGCCAAGAACCTGAGCTTTCTCGGGCACTTCCAGCTCCTTGCGGCGGTGCGCACCAAAGACAAGGAGAAAAGGAAGGCCCTCCTCCGCCGGGCCCTCGCAAACCTGAAGAAAAGCTACGCCCTGAAAAAAGACCCCAAGGTGGCCGCCCAGATCCGCCTCATCCAAAAGAAGTAGGGGGCGCCCGAGGGGCGGCGCTTCGCGCCGCCCCGACGGTCGTCCCGCGATGGGGCGACCCCCACGATCCTGGCCCGGACGCTTCCGATCCGGTAGAATTCCACGATTCCAGAAAGGGCCGGGAGAAGAGAAAGGCGCCTCCCCCATGAAACCCGAGGAAGAAGTCGAACTCCTGCTCAACGAGGGCATCCCCTTCGCCCTGGAGATGCTCGACAAGTACGGGGAGTTCTACCCCTTCGCCCTGGCCCTGGACGCCCAGGACGCTCCAATCCAGGTCGCGATCGACCCCGGCGAGCAGCACCCCGAGAGCACCCAGGTCCTGGCCCTCCTCCAGGAAGCCATGCAAAAGGGCGCCGCCTCGGGGGACTACAAGGCCACGGCACTGGTGGTGGACGTGACCCTCCAGGGCGGAAAAGAAGGCGAATCCACCGACGCCATCCAGGTGGGCCTGGAGCACAACTCCGGGTATTGCGTCAACGTATTCCTTCCCTACGGCAAGGACGAGAAGGGAGAATTCACCTTCGGCGAACTCCTGGCCTCCCCCCGGGAGGGAACGGTCTTCTCCTCCCTTCCGCCCGCCGGGAATTGAGGGTCACGCCTCCTGGAACTGCAGGTCGTGGAGGCGCCGGTAGAGCCCGTCCCGGGCCAGGAGTTCCTCGTGGGTGCCCTGCTCCACCAGGCGCCCCTGGTCCAGGACGAGAATCCAGTCGGCGCCGCGCACCGTGGAGAGCCTGTGGGCGATGACGAAACTGGTCTTCCCCCGCATCAGGTTGTCCAAGGCCTCCTGCAGGGCCCTTTCCGACTCCGAATCCAGGGAGCTGGTGGCCTCGTCCAGTAAAAGGATGGAGGCCTTCTTCAGAATGGCCCGCGCCACGGTGATTCTCTGGAGCTGTCCCCCCGAGAGCCGGGCGCCCCTCTCGCCCACGACGGTCCGGTAGCCCTCGGGAAGCTGGGAGATGAACTCGTGGATCTGGGCGGCCCTGGCGGCCTCCACCACCTCCTCCTCCGTGGCATCCGGCCGGGCGTAACGAATGTTCTCCAGGATGGTGGTGTTGAAGAGAAAGGGTTCCTGGCTCACAAGCGCGATCTTGGCCCTGTAGGAGTCCAGGTCGATCCTGGTCAGCGGAACCCCATCCACCAGGATCCTGCCCTCCGTGGGATCGTAGAACCGGGCGATCAGGTCCATCAGGGTGGTCTTCCCCGCGCCGGAAGGCCCCACCACGGCGGTCATCCTCCCGGCGGGGGCCTTGAAGCTCACGTCCTGCAGGACCAGATCCTTCTCATAGGCGAAGGACACGCCCTCGAACTCCACGTCCCCCCGGATCCGGTCCACCTCGACCGCGTCGGGGGCGTTGGTGACCTCCGGTTTGAGCGAGAGCATCTCGTGGATCCTCTCCGTGGCGGCCAGGGATTCCATGATGATCGTATAAGAACGGGTCACCCGCTTGACGTGGGTATAGGAGGTGGTCAGCGCCAGGGTGAGGATCGCCATGTCCCCCGGGTCCATGAAACGGCTGGAGGGATCCACCGAATACCAGCCCAGCACCAGGATCAGGACGGCGAAAGCCCCCTGGTAGAGGAGGCTCATGGTCCCGTGGGAAGCCGCCTTGGCCCGGATCATGGTCATATAGCGCTTGAGGAAACGCTCGTTGATCTCCCGGAAGGCTTCGATCTCCCTCTCCTCGGCCTGGAAGGCCTGGACGGTCCGGATCCCGCCGAACATCTGGGACATGGACTCGATGGAATCGGCCATGGCCTCCAGGCTCTTCCCCGATCCCTTCCGGACGCGCCGGCCGAACCGGTAGATGGGGATGGCCATGACGGGCAGGGCCATGATCACCAGGAGGGCCATCCAGACGCTGTGAAGGGCGATGGCGGCCAGGGCGAAATTCCCGAGCAATTGGAGGGGCTCGAGAAGCATGTTCTCGAAGACCAGGGAAAAGGTCCGGAGCGTCACGGCCGTGTCGTTGGCCACCCGGGAAATCAGGTCCCCTAGTTTGCGCCGGGCGAAGAAACCCAGGCCCAGCTTGAGGAGATGGGCCGCCAGGTCGGTACGCAGATCCACCACCACGCGCAAGGCAAGGTAGTGGGAGAGCTTGAAGTAGAAATACATGCTCAGCCCGCCCACAACCGCCAGCAGGACCGCCAGGATGCCCACGGCCAGAAGAGTGTCCCGCTTGGCCTGGACGCGCGCCTTGGGGGTGTCCAGGTTCTCCGGCTGCTCCACCCCGATGAGGCGGAGCACGCGCTCCTCGGCTTCGTCCAGGAACTTCAGATTTCCCCCGCCGATCCCGATTCCCCGGTCTTCGCCCATCACGACCTTCTGGATCACCTGGCCCACCAGGACCAGGGGCGCCTTGGCGCTGAAGGCCGTCACCACGCCGAGCACCAGGACGAGCCCCACGACCCACCGGACCCGCCAGCCGTAGCGGGCGATGAGGCTCACCATCCTCCGGAGCTGGGCGAGCCGCTCTCCCCTGGGTGGCTTCTTACCGCTCAAGAGCGTTTCCCTTCACCCAGGACCTGCACCAGGAAACGGCGCTTCCGGGGACGGTTGTCGAAATCGAGAAGCACGATCTGCTGCCAGGTCCCCAGGACCAGGCCCTCCGGACCGAAGGGCACGGCCAGAGATGGTCCGATCAAGGCGGCCCGGACGTGGGAGAAGCCGTTCCCGTCCCCCCATCTCCGGTCGTGGGCGTAGGGGATCTTCTCGGGAGCCATCCTTTCGACGGCCTTCTTCAGGTCCTCCAGCACCCCTTCCTCGTATTCGATGGTCGTCACCCCGGCGGTGGCCCCGGGCACCATCACCGTGGCCAGGCCTCGCTCGAAACCGCTCTCCTCCACGGCCTCCACCACATGGTGGGTCACGTCGCGGATGTCGCAGAACCCCTCCGTCTGGAGGGAACATTTCTTGGTGTGGACTTTCATGGGGGGCTTCAGTCCAGGTCGAAGGGATTGGGCGGCCGCTCCGGGTTCTTTTCCCGGGCCGCCTTCTTGCGGGCCTCCTCGAAGAGGGCGTTCAGCCGATCCTTCTCCTTCTCCGAGTCCTCCAGGGCGTGCCGGAACTTCTCCTCCCGCTTCCTGCTCTCCTCCTCGGTCAACTCCACCAGGTCCTCCAGGCCCTGGACCTTCTTTCCGCCGGGCCTCTCCACCAGGGTCACCTTGCGGGTCACGAAGTTGATGTGAAACTTCGCCCCGCAGCACTCGCACTTGTAGATGATCGTGTCCCTTGCCATGGGCCCTCCTGGTGGGAGGGATTCTCGGCCCCCCCGCTTCCCCCGTCAACCTCGGGGCCGCCCGCCGGGCCGGGGAAAAAGGGGGGCCTTCCCCTCGGCCCTACTTCCGGGTGGAGGCGTAGCGGGGTTCGGGCAGGGGATGGGCCTCCCATTCCCGGACCTCCCCGGTGAGGACCTCAACGGCCTTGGTGAGCTGGCGGTCCGTCTCGACGCGGGTCTCCTCGCCCGGGTTCATCCAAAGGATGTAATCGGGCTTGGCCCCGTTGAGTTCCATGTCCTCCCCGTCCTTCACCAGGAACCATCCCCGTCCCGGGGTGCGGATGACTCCCACGTCCAGGACCACGGCCGCCCCCGTGGAGATCACCCCTCCCGCCGTGGGGACGCCCACCAAAGCGCCCCTTTTCAGGGTCTTTATGGCGTGGGAGAAGATCTCGGCGTTGGAAAAGCTGTTCTGGTTGCAAAGCACAACGATTGGCTTGTTCCAGCGCGCGTAGACGATCCGGTCTCTCGGGTATCCGGGCTTTCCGCCCCTGGGGACGGTGATCGCGTGGACCGGCTGGCACAGCGCCGTGAGAAGCCTGTCGGCCGTATTGCCACCCCCGTTGTTCCGGACGTCGATGATCAAGCCCTCCTTGTCCCGGCCCGCCTCGTAGAGAGCGGCCTGGAACTTCTCGAAGCTCGACATGTTCATGGCCTCCACCAGGAGGTAGCCCAGCTTCCCGCCGGAAAGCTCCTCCACCCGGGCGAGTCTCTCTTTCAAAAGTTCCCGGAAGAGGAGGGCCCGGACCTTCTCGTAGGTCACGGGAAGGAGGGAGACCTTGCGGGCCTTGCCCGAAGGATCGCGCACGTCCATGAGGAAAGGGCGCCTCTCGGGCCGGTTGAAGACCCGGGTCAGGTCCGCCGACCGGTCCACGGGAACATCCTCCACGGCCAGGACCAGGTCGCCCGGCCGGAGGCGGGACTCCTTCCGGGCCGCCGGGCCGCCGGGGATCACCTTCTTCACCCTTAGACCCGGCCCAGGGTATTTTGGATCCCAGAGCACGCCGGGGTGCCAGGTGATCTCCCGGAAATTCCGGGAGGCCGGGACCGGCGGGGCTGGCCCCCTGCGCCGCCTCCGGAAGAGCCGGTTCATCCCGCTCCCGCCCATCATGTAGAAGCCCAGGTGGGAGCCGTTGAGTTCGCCCAGCATGAGGTCCACCAGGTCCTGGAACTCCCTCGGGCCCAGGCAGGACGAGGCGACGGGCTCGTATTTCCTCCGGATCTCGTCCCAGTTCCGGTTGTTCATGCGCGGGTCGTACCACTGGTCCCGCATGATCCTCCAGGCCTCGTCGAAGGCGAAGGTCATCTTCTCCCGGAGGTCCGTGACCACGGGAACGGTGAAGCGGTAGCTCGTGAACTTGGAAGGCGGCGCGAACCTGGCGGGGGACCCGGCGGCGAGCCAACCGAAGCACCGGGCCTTGGGGAGCCAGGCCGGGCCGGAACCCGTCACGCTTCCCACCTTCCTGGGGGATCCTCCTCCCCGGCCGCCCGTCTTCACGGCGTAGAGCCCGCTCCCCGCGTCCAGGCGGGCCCGGAAGTAGAGGGTCAAGGAGTCGGGCCCCCAGAAGGGACGGGATTCCGTTCCCCCGGGAATCCGGATCCTGTGGATCCTCCCTGTGAACCCCTTGAAGTCGATCTCCACCCGAACGCCGCCCTTGGACCGGGCGGGCCGGGAGGCCGCGCCCTTGCCGCCCATGACCTTCAGGGCCTCCTCCAGTTTGCGGTCTCTCGTGTTTTTCTCCTCGTCCGACTCCCGCAGGTAGACCCAGCAGAGTTCGGCCTCGTCCTCCCAGCGGCGGGTCACCCAGGCGATCTTCCGCCCGTCGGGGGACCAGGCGGGCGAATGGTCCAGGTTGGGGTGGCGGGAGACGTTCACGGGCCGGCCCTCTCCGAAGAGCGGAAGGATCCAGACATTCCGCCAGTATCCCCCGTCCGCGTCGGGCCTGGAGTAGGCCATCCACCTGCCGTCGGGAGCCCACCTGTAGTCGGGGACGCTCCAGGAGGCCAGGACCCGGCGGGCGTTCCTCCCGTCCCGGTTCATCACCCAGAGATCCCCGTTGCCCTTGATGAAGGCCACCTTTTCACCCTTGGGCCCGGCCGAAAGGTCGTGCTCCCGGGCCCCGTCGAAGGTGAGCCGTCTAAGCTCGAACTTCCTGCCTAGCCACCACCACTTCCCGGGATCGGCGGGCCTGGCCTCCCAGACGTCCCAGTTCCCGCCCTCCATGCTGGTAAACAGAAGGGATTTCCCGTCGGGCATGAAGAGCACTTCGCCCTCGGGAGCCGCCGTCCGGGTGACCGGGACGGGCTCGCGCAAAACCGTGTCCATGACCCAGACGTCCCCGCCCGCCACGAAAGCGATCTGTTTTCCGTCAGCAGTAAACGATGCGCTCGCCGCCCGGCGGACCATCTTGTTGGAGAGAGGATCGATCGAGGGGTCCCCCGCGGCGTAGAGTTCCAGGGGACGAACCTCCCCGGAGGGAAGATCCAGGACGTAGAAATCGAAGAGCCTCCGGAAGACCGCCGTCTTTCCGTCCCTGGAGACCGCCGGGGACTGGACCCCGTCGTCCACGAGCCTGGTGAGCTGGACTTCCCTTCCCCCGGCCAGGTCCCGCTTGTAGAGGTTGAAGGTTCCGTCCTTCTGGTTCACGTAGAGAAAGCTCTTGCCGCCGGGCAGGAACCGGGGAAACCGGCAGCCGCCCGGGTCCGCGGCGGCCTTCCGGAAGGACCCTTCCAGGAGGTCGTAGACCCACACCTGGGAGGCCTGGGAACCCCTGTAGCCCTTGCGCCACCAGGCCGGGCCCTCGCGGGTGAAGAGAAGCTTCCTGCCGTCGGGGGAGAAATCCGCCCAGCTGTTCACGTATGTGTCGAAAAGGAGCCTCTCCGGGCCCCGCTTCCCGGCGGGAACCCGGAAAAATCTCTTCGTATACCGCCTTTCGCCGGTCTGGTCCCTCCGCCCCACCACCAGGACCTCCTTTCCCGAAGGGAACCAGGCCGCCGGCAGGGAGCCTTCCGAGTTGAAAGTGATCCTCCTTGGGGGACCGCCCGAGGCGTCCATCACCCAGGTCTGGAGCCCACCCTCGCGGTCGCTGGCGAAGGCGATCCTCTTTCCGTCGGGCGAGACGATGGGCCGGAAATCCCGGGCCGGGTTGGTGGTGAGCCGCTCCGCCGCCCCCCCCGCGAGGGAAGCCTTCCAGATGTCCCCCCGCCAGGAGAAGTAGAGGGTCTTTCCCCCGGGGGAGAGAGAGGGATCGTGGGGAAGACGAATCCGCTCCGCCCCACCCGGGACCCCGGCGAAGGCGGAAAGAGAGAGGAGGGGAAACAGGGCGAGGGCCGGCAACAGTCGGAAACGCACGGAAGGGACCTCCAGGAACCAGGACAGGCCCGTACCGATGCGAGACGGGCCGGTTAGAAGGAGAAAAAAGAAATCCTAGACCGGCCTTCAAACTGGGCCGGGGCCGGGCCGGGGTCAAGCTAGAGGAATGTGAGATCCCCTTTCTTCAGAGCTTCTGGAGCACCAGGCCGGCCACGACCCGGAGGGTCTCTTTCCCCGAGCCCACGTCCACTCCCTCCCCCAGGAGCCGGAAGCGCCCGTCCACGGGGAAATCCCCGGCAAGCCTTCCCCACCGGAAGTCCACCCGCTCCAGGGGACCGTTTTCCCTGGCCCCCGTCTCCACCCTCTCGGGAGGGCTCCCCCAGGAATGGAAGATCTCCACCCGGGCCCGGTCCCCGTGGACCGCCACCCTTCCCGTGAGCCCGGAAAAGAAGGTTCCCAGATCGGGGACGAGAAGAGCCGCCTTCTGGGCCACGTTGGAGGAATACCCTTTTACGTATTGGAACTCCTCGCCCGAGACGAAGATCCCCTCCCTTCCGGCGAGCACGGGAAAGGAGGTCTCCCGGAGGAGCCGCCCCCTCTGGAAGACTTCCTCGGGCGCGAGCCCTTCCGCGCCGGCAAGGGGCATGGCCTTGAGAAGGATCCGCACCCCGCAGGTCCACGCCGGGGGAACCCCGATCTCCGCCGAAAGGGCGCCCCACGAGGCGGAAACCCAGGTGGGGCCGGCCAGCAAGGCCCCCGAGGGGAAGAGAGTCCGCACGTCCAGTCCCGCCCCGGAGAGGAAGAGCTTGAACTTGTCCCGGTCCTGGGGAGGGCCCTGGTCCACCTTTTCCGCCGAGGACCAGCCCCCTTCCTGGTCGCTTCCCGGCAGGGGAGGAACGGGAAGGCCCAAGCCCCTGTGCCAGGCCAGGAAGGCGGGCCCGAGAAAGACCACCCGCTCCCCGGGAAGGGGGAGATCCTCCACCCGAAGGGCCAGGAGGTGGCCCTTGCCTTGGCGGCCCACCCTGAAGAGCAGGGCCCCGCCCCTGGGGACGGCCCCGCTGGCCGCGCCCAGGAAGAAATCCCCCCGCCCGGCTTCGACCCAGGGGGCCCGGGGCAGGCCGATCTCCACGGTCCGGAAATCCAGGTTCCAGCCCCGCCGCGCGTCCACGAAGAGGGCCGCCTTCCCGCCGGGCAGGAGGGCCGCCCTCAGCCGGACGACGTATCCGGTTTTTGGATACTCCGGGGCGGGGTAGGTGATCTTGGACTTGGACGCCACCTCGGACTGGAAGGTCCGGATCTGGGTCCTGGCCCGGAGGCGCATCCCCACGCAGGCTCCGCCCCCGGGAACCTGGAAGGAGAACCGGGCCAGGACCTTTCCGAACCGGCCCGCCTCCAGGCCCTTCCAGAGACGGCCCGCCTCGCCGGGTCCCAGGACGGGGTCCTGCCAGGGAAGGTCCCCTCCCCCCGGCTCGAACCAGACGCCCCGGAGGGTCACGTATTTTCCCAGGGTCCGGGCCAGGAGGTCCGCCAGGCTCCCCGCCCGGTCCACCGCCTTGGGCGGCCCTTGGAGGAAGAAGACTCCATCCCCCCGGGCCGACAGGCTCCCCTTGTCCCCCAGGGCCTCCCCCAGTAGGGATGCCAGCTTGTCCGGCTGGACCGGGGGAAGGACTTTGGGGTCCGGGTCCAGGAGTTCCTCGTCCTCCTGGAGCTTCCCCAGGACCGGCGAAAAAGAAACGGCCCGGTCCGCCCCGGCGGCAAGGACCAGGCTGGAAAGGTCCATCTTCCGCGCCAGGGTCGTCTCCTGGGCCCGGACCGGACCTCCCGGGAGGAGGAAGGAAGCGAGAAAGAACACCGAAAGCGGGCGAAAAACCATCATGGCCGACCTCCAAACCTGGGCTTCGAGTATAGCCGATGCCGGGGCCGCAGGAGCGGGGGCCGCCGGCAGGCGGGGCCTACATGGGGTTTGCGGCTTCCCCCTGGATCGCCCCCTCGGCGCGGGCCACGCTGGCGCAGACCGTGGCGTCGCCGGTGACGTTCAAAACGGTGCGGCACATGTCCAGGGGCCGGTCCACCCCCAGGATCAGGGCGATTCCCTCGGGGGGCACGTGGATCTGCTGGAGCACCACGATGAGCATGACGATCCCCACGCCCGGCACGGCGGCGGTCCCGATGGAGGCCAGGGTGGCGGTGAGCACGATGGTGAGCATGTCCTGGAGCCCCAGGTGCATCCCGTATACGTTGGCGATGAAAACAGCCGCCACGCCCTGGTAGAGGGCCGTTCCGTCCATGTTCACCGTCGCCCCGAGAGGCAGGACGAAGGAGGAGATCTCCCGGTCCACCCCCAGGCCCTCCTCGACGCACTCCATCGTGACCGGAAGGGTCGCCCCGGAAGAGGAGGAGGAGAATGCCAGGAGCTGGGCCGGGGCGAGGGCGCGGTAGAAACGCCCCAGGGGAATCCGGGCCAGGAAGCGGATCAGCGGGGTGTAGACCAGGGCCATGTGCAGGGCCAGCCCCAGGACCACGCACCCCATGTACCCGGCCAGGACCTCCAGGAGGGAGACGGCCTGGGAGGAATCCTTTCCGAGGTCGGCGATCACCGCGGCGATGAGCGCGAAGACCCCGTAGGGGGCGATCTTCATGATCCCCTGGACCATGGCGATCACCGCGTCGGAAAGCCCCTCGAAAAAGGCGACCACAGGCCGGGCCCGGTCGGAGCGGATCCGCGTCAGGGCCACCCCCAGAAGGAGGGAGAAGAAGACCACCTGGATCATCTCGGGCCTGGCCAGGGCGCCGAAGAAATTGTCGGGCACGATGCGGACGAGCTGATCCAGGGGACGAAGCGAGCCGGCCACGGCCCGGCGGGACTCCAGGGCCCCCCCGTAGCTCTTGAGGAGGGCCGCCCGGAGCGAAGGGTCCAGGTTCCGGCCCGGGCCGAAGAGGTTGACCACCAGAAGCCCGATGGTGATGGCCAGGGCCGTGGTGGCCAGGTAGAGGACCAGGGTGCGCCCGCCGATCCTCCCGATCTTCTTCAGGTCCCCGAGACTCGCCGCGCCCACCACCAGGGTCGCCACCACCAGGGGGATGGCCACCACCTTGAGGAGGCGGAAGAAGAGGTCCCCCACGGGCTTGATCCAGACGAGCACGAAGGAGCTGAACCCGAAGTGGGCCGCCAGGACCCCGAAGACGGCCCCCAGGAGAAGCCCCAAGAGGATCTGCCAGTGCAGGGCCAGGCCCTTGCCCTTTCTGGGAGCCGAACCTTCCGGGGCGGAATCCATGGCCGGAAGTATGGGGGGAGAGCCCTTGGGGGCGCAACGGCGGTCTCCCCTTCCCGCCGGGAGCGATACAATTCCCCCCCCATGAGAACCCGGGTTTCCTCCCCTGGCCCGAAGGCCCACAAGTTCCTTCCTTACCTCTTCTTCCTTTCCGGTGCGGCCGGCCTGGTCTACGAGGTGATCTGGAGGGAGGAGCTGGCCCTGTTCCTCGGCCGGGCCTGGCCCGCCACGGCCATGGTGGTGGCCCTCTTCATGGGCGGCCTGGCCCTGGGGGCCCGCCTGGGGGGAACTTTCGCCGACAGGCTGAAAAACCCGCTCCTGGTCTACAGCCTCCTGGAAACAGGGCTTGGCCTGGCGGCCCTCCTGGTTCCCACCCTCCTCTTTTCCCTTTTTCCTTTTTATAAAGCCGCC
>JALUZX010000822.1 GCA_027011425.1 Planctomycetota bacterium | reverse complement strand
GTTCGGCGTCGCCGGGGCTGCCGGACCCGGCGCGCCGGGCGTGGCGGGACCCGGGCCGCCGGGCGTGGAAGGGCCGCTGGGGGTGGAAGGCCCTTTTCCCGCCGAAGGGGGGACCGTATCCCCGGGACCCCGATACTGCCCGCCATGGGCCCAGGCCATGCCGCTTCCGGCCAAGAGCACCCCGAGGGTGACCAGGCCTGTCATGATCCTTCGCATGGTGTCGTCTCCTTTGTTCTCGTTGTTCCGGCGATTCTCGATCCCGGGTCCATCCTTCTTCCCTCAAAGCAAGAAGGCCCCGGGACAGCGTCCTGGAAAGCACGTCTCAAATCATAGCAACTTCGGGGCCAAACGGGGAAGTCCCTGGGGAGAGACCCTCAGCCCCTGTTGGGGAGGCACCATACGTTCCCTCCCGGAAGCAGGGGGAAGAAAAGGTTACCTCCCGGTGACCACCTTTATCGCAACCTATCGAGAACCTGGAGAGCCTGGGAGAGGGCGGTGGGGGAGCCGGCCAGGTAGGAGAGGTAGCCCCCTTGGAGTTCCTCCTCCCGGAAAGGGACCAGGGGTGTCCCATTCAGACGCAGGATCCTGCCTCCAGCCTCCTCCAGGATGGGGATCCCGCCGGCCACGTCCCAGACGTGGCATTCCGCCTGGGCGGCCAGATCCAGCCTTCCCAGGGCCGCTCCCGCCAGGTGAACCACTGCCGACCCCAGGAAACGAAGGCGGCCCTGGGTTCCAAGGAGGGCGTCGGCCCAACGGGGAAAATTCTTGCCCCGCAAGAGCCCCAACCCCAGGAGGCTTCCGGGACCCAGGGGCCGATCTTCCAGGCGAAAGGGTCGGCCTCCCAGAAAAGCTCCTTCGCCCCGAACCGCCCCAAGGAGCCATCCCATGCAGGGAACACCCAGGACCCCAAGAATGGGCGCTCCGTCCCGGAGCAAGCCCAGGGAAAATCCGAAAGGCTGGAGCCCCCGGGAGAAATTGGTGGTCCCGTCCAAAGGATCGACGATCCAGAGATCCCCCTGGAAACGACCCTCCAGGCCCGATTCCTCCCCCAAAAAAGAACTCCCTGGAAGGATCCGCGCCAGTTCTTTCCGGAAGAAGCCCTCCATCTCCAGGTCTACCTTGGTCACGTAATCGGCCAGGGCTTTTTCCCGGGTTCCCAACTCATCCAGCGGGATGGACCGCCTTGCTTCCAGGAGGGCCGAGGCCCGTGCGCCCAGGGCCTCCACCCGGCGGAGAAGGGGAAGAAGACTCATGGAGTTTCCGCGTGGAGACTCCGGACCTGCACCTCCACGTCGAGTTCGAAGGCATCTCCCTCCCGGAGGTGGGAGGGCAGGTCCACCCGTCCCCTGAGCAAGGGACGCCCCCCGGTAGTCTTCCGGGCCGGAAAGGAGTAGAGCATGCCGGGACGTTGGATGGGGGCGGAGAAGGCATGGACGAACACGCCCTCACGGGGGCCCCTGTTCTTGAAGAAACGGAATTCCACGGAAACCAGGCCCGGCGCCCCTTCCACCTCGTACGGGATCGAAGAGGGCGCGTCCTTCCCTCCCCGGAGTTCCCCCAGGAACCGGACCTTGTATCCACCTGATTCCTTTTCGATGTTCATGTTTCCTGCCTCACGCCCCGGAGTTTCTTTCTTCCCCGCGTCGTCTCCGGACAACTCCCGCCACGGGAATAGGAGGATTTTCCTCTCTCCCGGGAGCCGGCGCAAGAATTCCCCCGACCGGGCTCTTCTCTCCCCGGGCGGGGCGGCGTAACCTGGAGGGTCACGGACCCCGGTCGAAAACTGGACATGGGCTCATGCAAAAGACCACTTTCCTCCAAGGTATCCTTTTTCTCTCTCTGGCGGGGGGCTCCTGCCCGGCCGGCAGGATCCCCCAGAAGAAGATCAACCAGGCCATCGACAAAGGCGTGGATTACCTTCTCCGGACCCAGTACCCCGACGGAAGTTTCAAGATGTACGACAACTATCCCGTCGGTTCCACGGCCCTTGCCATGTATACCCTCCTCAAGTGCGGGCTCGCTCCGGACCACCAGGCGGTCAGGAGGGCGGAGGCATACATCCTCACCAGACAGGAGAAGAGGACCTACACCTATGGATGCGTCCTGCTGGCGCTCCAGGCCCAGGATCCCAAGCGGCACAAGGCCAGGATCTTCTCCATGGCCAGGGAATTGCTCTCTTGGCAACGGGCCGGCGGCCTGTGGGCCTACCCCACGGGATCCGAGGATTTCTCCAACAGCCAATACGGCCTCCTGGGACTCTGGGCCGCCTCCAAGGCCGGATTTAAGATCCCTCTAAGGGTATTGAAGAAAGCGGCCCAGGGCTTCGCCAAGCACCAGAAGGCTTACGGTGGGTGGTGTTATCGTCCCTTCCAGAAAGGCCCCGTGAGCGGCTCCATGACCGCCGCGGGCGGCGGAAGCACGGGGCTCATCCTCAAGCTGCTCAAGAAGGCGGGGGCGGAGAGAAGCAGGGAGGCCGCCGAAGCGGCCGGGCATCTGAGCAGGGCCCTGAGATGGTTCGCCGAGCACTTCACCCCCAGGGAAAACTGGGTTCCCCCAAATCTTCCAAAGCGCAACTATTGGCTCTACTACTACCTCTACGGGGTGGAGCGCCTCGGGGCCTTCGCCCACGTGGAGAAATTCGGAAAACATAATTGGTACTGGGAGGGCGCGGAATTCCTCGTCAAGAAACAATCCAGGGGCGGATTCTGGGGAATCTACCCGGGCTCCGTGAGGGACACATGTTTCGCCCTTCTCTTCCTCAGGAGGGCCACGGCGCCCGTGACGGACTACAACCCCAACCGGGTGGCGGCGGTCAAGAGCAGGGGGGGGGATTTCCAGATCCGGGTGGACGGGAGATACCCGGTCACCATGTGGGTCTCCTCCTGGCCGGACAGGCTCAAGGACTACTACGCCTGGGGGGACGACAAGCTGAGGATCTCCTGGATCGAGTGGCGTGCCAACGGAAAGAGGATCGCCCGGATCACAGGCAGCGAGAAAAAGCCTCTTCCGCCCTCGAAGGCCACCTTCGCCCACAGGGAGGCATTCAAGAGCAACGGCGTCTTCCAGATCCAGGCCTTCGGCGAAGTGGTGGACGAAGGCCTCCGCAGATACAAGGTCAAGTCCAACAAGGTCAGGGTCAAGGTCGACCGTGTCCTTACTCCCGAGTTCCGGTCCTGGTTGGACGACCAGGGCAGGAACCTCCTCTTGAACCCGGGAAAAAGAAACCGGATGACCGCAAAGGCATCCTCCCAGACGGGTGGGTGGGCCGCAGCGAAGGCCGTGGACGGCATCGGGTTCACGGGGTGGGCCTGTTCCAAGGACGACGAAAGGCCGTGGCTGGAGATCACCCTGGAAAGGCCCGTGCGGGCCACCCATTTGGTGCTCAGCCCCACGATCTGGTTTCCCACGGAGAGCCAGGCGTTCAAGACCCCCAAGCTGGTGGTCGCCAGAATCGGCAGGGAACGTTTCACCCTCAAGATGCCACAGGGAATCCACAAGACCCGGCTGGAGTTCGGCAAAAGGCTGTCCGTCAAGCGAATCTACCTGATCATTCTGGATTGGTATCCTGGAAAAAGGTGGAAGGACTCCGGGGGCTTCGCCGAAGTGGAACTTCAGGACCGGGAAAGGCACCGCCGGTAGGCCCCGGGGATGTCAGTTCATCCCGACGTTTCCGCCTCCCTGGGGGCCATCGTCATGGAACCTGTTTTCCAGACTGTCCCGCAAGGCCTCCGCGGCCTCTCCCACCACCTGGCCCAGCCACACGAGGACGCACCCGACGGGATCCAGGGGATCGTCGGTCTGGAAGGCGGCCCTGCAGGAAAGATCGCAAGGCCGCCCGGGATCGAAGAAGCACATCTTTGAAGGTTCCATGTCGGGTGGAAAAGGCTAGCTTTTCCTGGACCGCCTCGCAACGAGCTGGAAGGATCTCCCTCCCGGAAAGAACCGGGCAAGGGGTGGGTTAGGGGACAACCCTCAAAGATTCAGGAGAAAAGCCCTTGGCAACCGAAGCGCCTGGACCCGCCTCTCGTCGTTCCCTGTCGGCCCTCCGCCTGGGTTTGCTTTTCCTGGCCGGGTCCTGCGCCCAACCGGCGGCAGGGTTCATGGGGCCCTTTCCGGTTCGCACCCAGCACCCCGTGGAACTCACCGTCCTGGACTTGAGCCAACGAAGGGGAAGAGTCCTCGAGCCCGGGCAAGGTGAAGTCCGCCTCCAGGTGGTGGAGGCCAACCAGGCATTGACATCCCACGGCGGCCGCAGGGACGAAGATTTCATGTTCGACCAGGAGACGACCCGGGTATCGGTGCCATTCAGGGTGGGCCTGGGATACGGCCTTGACCTGGAAGCGACCCCGGCCTTTTTGCGTCCATCGGCGGGCTTCCTGGACGGCTTCATCGAGAATTTCCACGAAACCCTGGGGTTCCCCAATGGAGAGCGTTCCGAGCTGGGAAGGTTCCATTATAGAGCGTATATAAACAGGGACGGAGACAGGGTCTACGAGCTGAGAAAGGGGGAGGTTCTGCTGGAAGACCTGCCGTTCACCCTTTCCTGCCAGATCCTGAAGGACCGGCCTCATCTTCCGGACATGACTTTCCGACTCGCCCTGGAGGCCCCCTTGAGAAAAAGCAGGAAAGGGGCGGGAAACGGGGGCTGGGACGAGGGTGCGGGAATTGCCATCTCCAAGAAGTTCATGGGAATGGAGGTCTCGGGAACTGTTTCCCTGGTCCACTCTCACACGCCGGTGAAACTCAGGAGGCGCCACGTCCGGTACGGAAACCGCTGGTCTTCCGGGTGGGCCTTGGAGATCCCGCTTGCCCGCCGCCTCTCGGCCATCGCCCAGTTCCGCTACCACCAGAGCGTCCTGGACAACATGAACGCCCGGCGCTTGAACAAGCCCCAGCTCCTGGTCTGGATGGGGGGCCGCCTTTTCCTGTCCAGGTCCTCCTTCCTGGAAGGCTCGGTAGGGGAAGACCTCATCCAGAAAGTTTCCCCCGACGTGGCCTTTCACCTGGGCATGGGAGTGCGGTTCTAGCCCAAAGATCCACACGCCGCCCCCCACCGCGGACCGGAACACAACACAACATAATGGAACTTATCAGAAGTCCTGTGAGGGGCCCGCAAAGCCTGAACCAGCTGAAACCTGCCCTTACCCCAGCATGAAAACTTGTGAAGCCCCCGCCGGAACGAGGCCGGATCGGAGATCCGGGCTCGTGACGTCGGGGGCCAGTTCCGCGCAATCACCGAGTCCCGACCTTGACAAAACTTTTGTCGCGCCCGGAATCAGCACACCCCTTTCAAACCCCCACGGGCCTTGCTCTCTTCATATCGCCATGCCAGCGGAACCCCCGGGACACCGCTGAAACCCCGTGTCACGTCCTCCCCTTGCCGGGGTTCTCCACCGGGCGGCGGGAATCTTTTCCGCCGCGAGGTCCGAACTTTTCAAGGATAAACCCAAAATCTCCCAATTTTTTGTTTCTTTCCAGGATCCCCAAGGCTCTCTTTCGCACCTTTTCACCGCCGTGCGTCAGGGCAAACAATATTGTATCCGTATAAGGGAGAAGTTCCTTCCCTTTCCTGTTTTTTTCCACCCAATCCAGGATGGAAATCCTTAGGTCCTCCGTTGCAAGAAGGAAGGTCTCCCTGACCAGAAACGGGGAACCCGCCCGACCCTCTCCGCCATCGACCTTTTTCACCCCCGATCCTTTCATGGGTTCGAAGGAGATCACATTCTTGATCAACTCCTCGGTGGGGTCGCTCTCGACCGGACGCCCCCATGCTTGCGATCCTCCCTGGACCCTTGAATCCTTCTTCCCCACCCGGGAGACGAGGCCCGAAAGAAGGACCTTCACTCTATTCTTATCGATGATGAAGAAAAAAAACGGCCTGTTTGCGTGGAAGGCCTTCGGCTCCGAGCCCCCAATAATCCCTTTCCATCTGAGCTTCGAATAAGCGACACAACCTTCTTCGTCCCAACGGATCTCCGATTCATCCTCAGGCCGAATCTCCCAATCTTCCCTCGGAAATCCTTTGGGGAATTCCAAAATTCTAGATAAATCCGCAAACCTGGCGCGAAATGAATCCCTGCCTTTACTCTCCCGCAACCACCCCGGAATGACCCCTTTGGAAGAAAAATGGATCTTTGGAATTTCAATGTCAACCTTGGTTTCCCACCTATACGCGTTTTTCCCGGAAACCTGGGAGGAAAGATTCGGCAGGTCAAGGTTATCCAGGACAAAAGACAAATCGAGCCCTGGAAAAGGGAGAACAAGGAGAACCGCGAATCCCCCCTCGAAATCGAGTGAGAGCGCCTTGAAACCCCTCCCATATGCGAAAAAACATTCTTTCTCTCCCCTCATGAAATCGGCAAGGAGGAGGACCACATCACGGCCCGAATCGTAGAAAAAGACATCCCTTCTTGTCTCCCGGCGGTGAAACAGGGACGCCCATTTCCCGCGAAACCTGAGGACGCCCTCGATGACGAAAGACGGCTGGATTACTGTTGCAGACTTACCATATTTTCCACCTCCCCCATTGAGCCCACCCCCGGTAATCTGCTCCATCCTCAGAATCTTTATCATCTTTCCAAAAGCCGGGGTCGGTCGTGCGGACCTCGGGAGCATGTATTTCCACCGAACGGAAAGCCCATGGTCCCTTCCATAGGCGTATCCCGCAATCTCCTGAAGCCTTGCTTCGTCGAAGGGGCCTCGATTCCCGGAGGGCGGGCCGAAAACTTTCACCAACTTTTCGTAAAACCCATCTCCGAGCCCGTATCTCAACACGGCGATGGAGGATTCCACCAAGTAGGGGGAAAAGACGACGTTTTTCCTCTCCTTCCAAGCCGCCCTCAGGATTCCCTTCTCGAAAGATTCCGGCCTCGAACCGGGTTTCCCCTCCTGGGCGGCCGCAATGGAAAAAAGAAACAAGAAAGCCAACACGGCGGGGAGCCGAGATTTTCCCTCCAAGAAAACCCCAGTCGCAAGCAAACGGCGTTCTCTTTTCACGGCGATCTCCTTTCATAGCCCAGGACCCGGTCGCCCCAACCCTTTACCCTAAGCGCCCTCTGTGGGATCCATGATCAATGCCACCATGAGGGGAACCCGAACCCCTTCAAGCCTCACCACCATCAGGAAAGAATGGTCGACATGGAAGCTTTTCCTTTCATACAAAGCAATCCCCTCTTCGTAATAGGCAAGAGCGCCTCCACAAATCCCTTTTTCGTCAACGGCGATTTTTGCCTTGTGCCCGACTTCCTCGACGTAGCCGCCCGTGGAGGGCAACATGGGCTTAAGGGTCTCGAGGTTCGATTTGTTGAAAATCTCCTTGACCCCCAACCCCTTCAAACAGGGATCCAGCCGTTTGGCCCACATCAACGAAAACTTGGGGAAAAAAAGGTCCACTTGGCTCTCGCTCTGTTCCGTAAACTTATATCTTTGGAGAAATCCCGCAAGACCTTTCCTTTCGATTTCCTCGATGACTTGAAGAATACCTTCCCGTTTTTTGGGAAGGATCACTTCAACCCTAAATTCCGGAATGGTCGTGGGAATCAAAAGAGCCTTCGCCAGATCGTCCTCGGTATAGGGCATATGGGAATCGAAAAGTCCCTCCGAATCATCCCATTTCTCCGGGTCTTCTCTCGCCCTGTCCGACATAAGCTGCATCACCTTGACGGCTTTCTTCTTGACCTTCCCATCCCTTGCAACGACCCAAAAGAAACTATCCTTGGTATACCTGGGGTTGAAGGGATTCATCCAAGTCGCCCTGAAAGAAAGAAAACTCTCCACCCTTACCCGAATCGGCTCATACCCCACCACGCGGGTTCCCGGATTTCCCTTCCGGAACCCCGGGCCGGGAAACAAATTGCCTTCCCTTTGCCCGCCCTCGGTTATCTCCCCTTTCCAAACATCGTGAAACATCCGAAGGAAATCTCCCCCAAGGATCCGATCTTTCAACTCCATGCTCGGCAACACCACCTTGTTCTCAAGACGGAGGGAATAGCCAGGCTTATAGACCTTCATTAACTCCTTCCACCTCCTGGAACCTTTCTTGATCCTTGTCACGCGCAACATTCTTTTAATTTCCCCACTCGCGTCAAAGGCGGCCCTGACCCTTTGAAGAAGAGCTGGAATCCCCTTCAACGCGTCTTCTGGGCTCCAGCCGAGCAACTTTTCCACTTCTTTCCGCCCCTTTCCCTTGGAAAACACCAGAAGAACGGAAAGATTCACTCTGGCCGCCAAGGGGGAGAAGACGATATTCCTTCTTTCCTTGAAAAAGCAGGCCAGGACCTTGTCGGTGAAAGTCTTCTCGACTCCCCGATCCCCATCAACGGGCGCCCCTTGCCCGATTACTTGAATGAACAAGAAGCAAATAATTGCCAACCCTATTTTTCGATTCATTGGATCCATTCTCTAATTAATTCCGCCCGCAATGCCCTATCACCGAATCCTCTTGAAACTTTTTCCGTTCTTGTTGATACAAACATCCAACCCGCGCTCGCCACCTATTACAAGGTCCAGCCTCCCATCATTATCCACATCTATAGCCGTAGCACAATACGGGTTGTCAATTACAGGGATTGTTATACTTTCCAGGAAAAACCCTTTTCCGTCGTTAAAAAGAACCCTTGAAGGCGGAAAGAAATTTCTGCCTCCTTGATGGTTTAATACAACAATCTCCAAACCACTTTTCCCATCGAGGTTTCTTAATAGAATATAGTTTGTATCATCCCAAACCAAACTTTTTACCCTTGATGGGAATGGGAGGAGCCTTCCTCGCCGAAAAAGATAGATCCGATTTTCTCCGGCAGGAAAGCCGTTTCCTTCAACAATGTCCTCCATGCCGTCTCCATCGAGATCTCCTGTTGCAAGAGACAATGTGTTCTCTTCCCCTGACGGCCACTTTTTTCTTTCAGCCGGCGTGAACCTTCCGTCTCCTTTATTCAGGAAAAGAATGTTCGGCCCGTCTACCCCCAAAAAAAGGTCTAAATCCCCATCATTGTCAGCATCTCCCAATTCGATGCAGTTTATTGGGTTTCCCCCAAGGTTTAAAACGGAATGGCGTTTTACGAAACGGCCTTTTCCATTGTTAAAAAGGATTAGAACTTCATACCCTTTTTTCTCCCGTTTCAGTTCAACCAGGTCAAGGTCACCGTCACCATCTATGTCGCCTAGATCAAGGTCCCTGGTAGAAGAATTGCCGGAACCCAAGGAATAGATCAACCCTGAGAAAGCCCCGCTTTCACCTTTTTCTTTCAATGGGTTGAACCAAACCAGGTCCCCTGGTGGGTGAAAACCCAGCCGACGAATCGTTTTTTCGTCCAACCCAAGGAATGTACCAACCACCAAGTCTGTGTCTCCGTCACCGTCTATATCCCCGGCTTTCAATTTGACATTGCAGTACACAGACCAATCCCAGTGCCCCTTTTCCTGGAATTTTCCCCCTAAGTTTCGGAAAAATTTTAAAAACCAAGGGCCCGCTACCACTATGTCCTCCAGGCCGTCTCTATCGAAATCGGCGCCAACTATAGAGAAAACCCTATCTCGCAATTTAAGCCCGTATTTTCCACCTAGGTTTTCCCCGCATTGACCTTTAATCCGGCCAATTGGTTTTTCCCCAAGGAATTTCAATCCCCCCCCAACCTTCGAACAACTCCCCAGAAATAAGGCGGAAATCGAAAAGAGGGCAAGAAATACCGGAAGGGGGTTCCCTAAACCCCAAATCCATCCCTCATTTTCGTAGTGATAAAATGTCATTTCGCCCTCCACTCCAAGACCCAATTATATCCACTTGTGTCCATTGGGTCACATACATTCCCCCATCCGGAGGCCCCCATCCCGAGTTTAGCCCCGATCAGCCGGAGGGTGCTCCCCCCGTCCACGTCGATGCCCGTCAACATCCCAAGCCCGCGGAAAGATCCCGCCCCCGGCCGCCGATAATCTGCGGTTTTCAACCGCCGACGACACCCCGTCGGGGGTGAACTGGAAGTTCCAGCCCGTGGAGTTGCCGAGACTCCGCCTGAAGCCCGTGTCGTCCCCCCCGCCTCCCGGGTCGGCCCAACCGCTGGCCAGGATCTTTGCCGCCGAGGCGTCCATGCCCCTCCACTTGTAGCTCTCCTGCTGGATCCTCCCGAGAAGGTCGAAAACGGCCCCTGCCTTGACCAGGTTCACAGAGCTGATCCAACTGTTCCCGTCGGCCCAGGAGGTGAACCGTCCCGCTGGAGTCGGAAAACCAGCCGTCGCCTTACCTCAATCTTGAGGGGTCCTCCTGCACGGGAAAAGAAGAGAGGGAAAGCCCAAGACCAGGGCCCAAAGAAGAAAACCTCGCGGCATCCTCATTTCCCGTCTCCTTGGCTCCTTTTTTCCTTTCCCGGGTCCCCGGGAGAGCCACGCCTTCCGGCCCCATCCACCCGGAAGAGCCGTGTAAACCTGGGGTAAGCCAGGGCAGGCTTTTCCACCCCGCCGTCACTTAACCCCTTAGGCCCCACCGCTTCCCGGTAACCGAAGACAAGCCCCTCGTGAAGGACCTTCTTGCCTTTCCTTGGAAGAAGAATTTGAAGCAGGTGGGGCTTGGAGAGGCCCTGGTAGAAGTTCCGGTTCTCTCCCATGGGGCCGATCCAGCCGGTGAGAAAAAAGGAGGAACTCCCCTGGAAGAGTTCCTTCATGGGCCCTGGGAGAGACCGGTCAAGGGCGCCGTACCATTTCCTGGGAAAACACTCCAGGAAGGCCTCCTCGGCGGGGTTGAGACTGGCCCCGGACCACTGTCTGGCACCAAGTGCGGCCAGCCGCAGGTAGGCCTTCCCCAGCTCCTCCAGGAGGGAGGGAAACAGGTCCTCCCCTTTTTCGGCTCCCTTTTTCTTCGGGTGTCCTTCCTTGCCTGGGCGGGAACCCGCCCGGTCCCGGGAGGTCTCCTCCCGGGATCGGACCGCCATCTCTTTCAAGAGCCGGGCGACCTCCTTGTAGAAGCCGGGATAGGGCGAAAGAGCAGGAGGAAGGGGCCGAGGGGGCAAGCTCCCCGTGACGGGTCCCCGGAGTAGGTGGAGTTGGAAGTTCCGTCGTAGCGGTAACATGCACCCGAGCTGGGTCCAGACTTGCTTGGCCCGCCAAGCGGGGGAAAAGAAGATCTCCGGCGCCCCTTCGCAAGGCTCCAGGATCTGGCGAAGGGCGTGAATGTTCCCGCAATAGAAGGAATCCCAGGTTGGGGCCGGCTGGACGGAGAGAAGTTTCTCCACCCAGGAGATCCCCTTGAATTCCTGGCGGTAGAGCTTTTTCCCTTCCCACGAGGCCAGAGGCCCCACTGCCACCCAGTCCAGGCCTGAAGGAAAAAGGCGGACCGAAAAGGCCGGAAAAAGGGGGGCTACATCCCGGGTGAACTGGAGGGAGTCGGGGGTCCAACGTCCGGGAAAGACCCGGAACCCGCACCCAAGAGCAAGGCTCTCCCTTGGGAAGGCGCCGGGGCACCTTCCGGCCAGGACTTTCCCCAGCATCTTGGCCGCCTCCGAGAGGTCCCCCTTGGCCCATCCCTCCCCGAGGGTTCGTTTAGCCGCTTCCGCAAAGGAGATGGGGTCCAGTCCCATGGATGGGCCCAAGACCTGATCGAAGGTTCGGTCCATCTCGTGGATGAAGACGCGCATTTCCGGGTCCAGGAGGAGAGTCTTGGAAAGAAGAAGGGCCGTCTCGCATTCTTCTTCCTCCTCGGGGTGGAGGGGCAAGCTCCGGTACCAGGTCAGGGCTTTCCAGTAACCTGAAAGGACCGTGTTCTTCTTGTAGAACCAGGCGGGCCGGAAAGGCTCCGGAGGAACCCGGCAGGAGAAGCCCGGCACAAGCACGGTCTTCCCCTCCTCGATCCCCGCAAGAAGGGCCTCCACCCGGGCCCGTTCCTTTTCCGGAAGGGCGGCCAAGGCTGACCGGTCCTGGAAGGCCAGTGCCGGGGCGCAAAGATAGAAAATTCGCAGCCAGGGTTTTCCCTTCTTTCCCAGACAAAGGGAAAAGAGCCTCCGGGAGAATTCCCGCAAGCGGGACGCCTGTACCAGTTCAAGCCGGTAAAAGTAAACCGCCAGGAACCTCTGGTACAGGTCCCAGAACATGTCGGTCGTGAGAAAAACCGGGTGGGTCCCCCCCGCCGAATAGAAGCCGGGAAAATCGAAATCCTCTTCCTCCAGCACGGCAAAACCAAGGCTGGAAAGGCGCTCCTTGATCCTGGCGGCCCGGAGCCTCTCCTTCCTCCTGGCTTCCCGAATTCCCGGCCCAGAAGGCACGGAGGGCGCCATGGGGGACCGGGGGATAACCCCACCCTTATTGGATGAGGGGTGCCCTTCTTGGGCGGGGGCTTTAACCGGAAAAAACATTAGTAGCCATGCCGCAAAAAAGCAGAATCTCATGCTAACCTCTTTCTCCGTACCTTGTGCCCGTTGTTATAGAGCCCTCATTTTACCCCTGATCTCCCCAGCGTGAAGCACCCCTTCGCCTTGAGCTGGGCTCCGGTGCTGGACCCCGGATCCTTCATGAAGGTTCGTCGCGAAAACCCGGAGATGCCTGCCAGGGTGGGCACCCGCAGGGCCGAGGACCGGAGGCGTGCTGGACAGCACGTCGAGGATCCGAGGCCCGAGGACGCCCGCAATGGTTGGTAGATCCGGGTTTGCAGCAGAACCTTCATGAAGGATCCGGGGTTGGGCCTCCAAACCTCGCAGAGCCGGTCCAGGTAGTCATAGCCATACATCTGCCCCAGCACTCCGTCCCAGACCAGGTTGCCGTTGTCGTCGTAGGTCAGGGACGCCTGGTTCACCCCGGCATACCGGTTGCTTCCGTTCTCCTGGGTATAGGTGTCCGTTGTTTGTTCCTGGTGAGGGCCTCTTCCAGGAAATTGGAGCCGCCCCGTTAGATCCGCCTCCCAAGGACCATGCTCCCTTCATACCTCCACTTGCCAAGATCCGAAAGGGTCCAGGCCCCCTGGACACCATACCGGTCGGTGGGACGCATCAGGGAATCATAAAGAATCGAGACCTGGGTCCCGTTCCCGTCCCAGTCCACGGGAGAGGTGTTTTTCTTCTGAAATTTACCGGGATTCACCAACCTCAAGGAATATCCACCTTCCCTTGTTCAACAATACGACTACCCTGTTATTCCCCCCGCCCACTTTCCTCCACCTCACATAAACAATATCGGGAAATGAATCTCCGTTCATATCGGTCAAGGCCATGGGAAAGAAACGGTCGTTCCCGGTATCCAGTAATTCCTTCACACGAAACGCTCCTTTTCCCTCGTTCTGAATCAATGCGATCTTGTATTTTCCTCCCTCCCCGCATACTTCGGCCGACAGGTCTGGGTCCCCGTCGCCATCCAAGTCTCCCGCCAGGACCGGCCCGCCTTTCATATCCGTTATGAGGGGCCGCCATTGGAAGGTCATGGAATCCCGGTTCTCTCGGGCGAGAAAACCCACCCCATCCACTCCCCCTTCGAGGGATCCTAAAACCCGGTGGAGCCCCCCGAAGACCAGGTCCTTCAGGCCGTCGCCGTTCAAGTCCAACCAGGCGAAGTTCATGACCTGGCAATTCACCTGTTTCAACAACTCCGGGCCTTTCAGGAAATGAAGCCCACCCTTGTTGACATAGAGAGAGATCGGCCTGGGTTTGCACAAGAATCCCGCTCCCCCGATGATGATTTCCGGTAAACCATCTCCATCGAGATCTTGGGCCGTAATTGCTCCGACTTCCCACGGAACACCTTCATCCGGACCATTTTCATTTTTTTTCGTGACAGAAAAACGTCCGTTCTTCTCTTGTTTCAAAAGGTAAAAGGGTTGCAATCCTTTCCCCCACATCCCGGAATCGGGAATGAAGGAGCCAACAGCCACGTCCATATCCCCATCACCGTCCAGGTCGGCACAGCAAAGGGCCCTGGGCGCACGCTCCACGGGGACGACGGAATGCATGGAGAAACGGCCCCTTCCGTCGTTCAAAAGAATTGAAATGTACCCTCCAACGCTATCAGATTCCCCTGACCCCACGACCAGGTCCTGGTCGCCGTCCCCATCGAGGTCGAGGTTTTCCGCGCAGGAAACACACCCCTTGATGTCGGGTATCCGAAGGCTGGATTCTCCCGAGAGCTCCCCGGTCCCGGAATTCAGAAAAATCAGACCACCCGGTTTGCTTCCCTTGTTTTTTGAGGAAAACGACCTCCAAAATGGTCGGTCCGCCCCATTCAAGACCACCACGTCCTTCTTTCCGTCCCCATTGCAATCGAAAACCTTGAGTCCTGAACTGGGGACGGAGAATTGAAAAGAAGGGCACTTGAAATCCTCGTGAACTTGCCTCTCTTTTCCACTACAAGAAAAGGCCCCAAACAACAAAAGGATCCAAAATATGACATACACCACCCTCTTCATTCCAGCACCCTCTTTGGTTAAACCTCTTTTCGCGTCGGTCTCGGCCCTCTTTTGAAAAGGGCACTGATTTTGTCCTGGAGCCCACCCAATAGGACCAGAAGTATACCAAACCGCAATGGGAGCGGAGATGCCCGAAGAGAGCTGGCTGAGGTCAAAGAAAGTGAAAAGGGCTTGAAACTGCCCGCTTAGGCCGGAAACGCCCACCCGGCCTGACGCAGGCGGGAGGCTGGGAAAAAAGAAGGGCAGGAAAAAGAAAGAGACTTGAAAAAAGAAGGAGGAGGAGCCGTCCCGCCGTCTTCCTCAAAAGGAGGATCCTAGAACCGGGCGGGGGCTTCCCAAGAGTTCAAGCCGCGGGCTTCAATGGGCCGGGGCCTTCTTCCTGGGGTTGGACTTCTTTTTGCCTTTGTTCCTGGGCTTGGGGTTTTCCTCTTCTCCGGAATGGGTATCCATCTCCCCGGCCGAGAGGGTCTGGGAGGCCATCAGGGCCAGGGCCTCCTGGAGGCTGGTGAACCCGGCGTAGTAGAGGGTCCGGGCCGGCTTCTTCCAGCTTCTCGCCAGGGCCAGGGCAGGCTCTGTGGTTTCGTGGCGGTTCCAGTGCAAGAGGAGAAGCCCGTCCATCTCTCCCTTCTTGAGCCGGGCCTCCAGGGCCTTCACCGGCCGCTGAGGGGAGGTGTAGTTCGCCATGATCCACTCTCCCTGGAACCCCCACTGGGCCTTCAGCTCCTCGAACCGGTCCAGGTGCTTTCTCTGCCTCTCGTTCCCGCCGATCACCATGAAGAATGGCGGGCGCCCCAGCTTCCGGGCCAGGCCTTCCATGGATTTTCTTGGGTCCCCTTCGGCCGGGTCCTCCCCTTCCTCCCCTTCGCCCAGCTCCAGGAGCTTCTGGACCAGGTCCAATTCCTCTTTGGCGAGTTCCGGGTAGGAGAGTTCAAGCTCCTTGAGAATCGCCAGGGAGGACTTCAGGTTCTCCACGTTCTTCTTGGCCTTGAGCGAACGGGCCACGGCCAGCTGGAGCCGGGCCCTGTCCGCCTCCCGGCCCTCCATCTCCTCGTAGATGTCGATCAGCTCGCACTTGATCTCGATGTGGTCCAGGGCCTGGCCCACCAGGTTTTCGTCCAGCAGGATCTTTTCCAGGTCCTCGAACCGGCCCCGTTTCTCCAGGAGGTCCCTGAGGGCCTCGTAGGCCTCCCGGGCCTCGCCGCTCTTCCCCGTCATGTTCGCCGCCATGAGGCTCACTTTCAGGGCCTCGATCCGCTGGTCCAGGGAGTTGGCCACCTGGAGCACCCGGGCCGCCGCCGCCCGGGCCGGCTCGGCCTCCCCCAGCCCCATGTATTCCAGGGCCACCATCAGGAGGTTGTCCGGCGAGGTCCCCCTCCCCACGTCCACCGAGTCGAGAAACTTCAAGGCCACGTCCCTGTCGATGGACTTGAGTGTCTCATGGACCGTATAGAAGGTCTCCAGGTCCGGCTTGACCCGGTCCAGGGCCTGGTCCATCAGGTGGGCCGCTTTCTTCGCCTCGCCCCCCTGGCCGGAGGCCAGGATCGACGCCGCCAGGTAGAACCGGATCGACGCCGTCGTGTCCGGGTCGACCCCTTCGGCGCGCCGGGAGAGGCCCAGAGCCGTCTCGAAGTCCTTTTTCGCTTCCAGGAACTTGCCCGCCTCGTAGAGGAGGATGCCCCGCGTGTAGAAGGCTTCGAAGGCCCCTTTCCCGGGATCCTTGCAGGCCTCGTCCAGCAGTTCCAGGATCTCCTCCCGGCCGGGCCGCTCGCCGCGGGGAAGGACTTCACCCGTGTTCCTGGCCTGCATCCTGGACCAGGCCAGGTGGGTCCAGGCCAGGGAAGCCAGCCTCGGCACGTCCGGGCGGAATTCCGCCGCCTTCCTGAACCTCTCCTCGGCCTCCTCCCACTCGCAGGCCTCCAGGTAGGACCGCCCCTCGGCCAGCTCGAACCTGGTCTTCACTTCCGGCGGGAGTTCCTCGAAGCCCGCCACGGCCCGGGACCTGCGGAGGATCTCCCGGTTCGTCAGGCCTTCCTCGGGCTCCTTCCGGCGCTCCACCCGGGTGAGAAGGTCCGTCAAGGCGGCCTGGACCAGCTCCCTGGTCCCGCCCTCTTCCTCCTCCCCTCCCATCGCCAGGGATAGATACTCGAGGGCGGAAACCGCCCCTTCCAGGTCGCCCTCCCAGAAATAGGTCCGCATCAGAAGCGGAAGGAGGCCCCAGGCGATTCCGGGTTCCCGCAAGAGGTCGTAGAGGACGTGCTTGTCCTCCAGGAACCCGGCGACCCACTCCTTTTCGCCCTTCTTGTCGTGGGCCCGGAGCTGACCGAAGAGATACCAGCGCCGGGCGGCCCGGTCCTTCTCCAGGTCCAGGAACTTCCCCGGAACCTCGATTCCCAGGTAGGCCTGGGCGTATCCCACGTGGAAGGCCAGCCTGGGCTTCTCCTTCCCGAGTTCCAGCAGGTCCGTCAGGATCCGCCGGACCTCCACGGGTCTCACTTCCTTCTTTTCCGCCAGGTGCACCTGGCGGAGGATCAGCCTGTCCAGGGCGGTCTCCCAGGCCATGTTCCTTTGCTCCTTCCCCAGTG
>JALUZX010000821.1 GCA_027011425.1 Planctomycetota bacterium | reverse complement strand
GGAGGAATATTTGTTAATATTTCGAGGATCCCGCGAGGGAGGAGCGTTCGAAGATGGCATGGAGATGGGATGCCGGAATGGGAATCCAAGGACTCCCGAACCCCGGGCTGGGGAACATCCTGAAGATCGAGTATCCCAGGACTAAGGGCGCGGGGGACATGTTCAAGCTGGACGGATTCGAGAGGCTCGTGGAGGCGAAGCTCGGGGTGCCCGAGGCGGACATGGGCAAGCCCTACGACCAGGCGGGCTACACATTTCAAACGACACCTACTTTTACGAGATAAGACGACACCTTCTTTTACGACCCCCAAGGGGGCTAATGGCCCTCTCCATGGTGGTCCACCGCTTCTGAGAGGAGCGGGTTTCTCCGGATGCTTACGTAAGGGCGGGCATCACGGATATGGGGGTTACACGGGAAGGGTGTGGGGTGTATCTTGATTCATCGTCCTTTGGGCTCATTTCAAGGGGGCAACTCCGGGATCGTTTTCCAGCAAGAGGAGTCTGGATCAGCATGAAGCACGCCCTGGCCCTTTCGTTTTCCTTTCTGCTCGGCCTTTCAGGGAGTCTTTCGGCCCAGCCCCCGGCGCCGGTCTGGCCGGAGCGGGTCTTCTCTCCTTATGTGGATGTCACTTTCCAGGTGGACCTGGCCGGGACAGCGCGGAAGGTGGGGATCCAGTTCTTCAACCTGGCCTTTATCGTTTCCAAGAGCCACCAGAAGCCCATCCCCGCCTGGGGAGGGGTGGGGACCTTGAAGAACGCCTACATGACAGGCCAGATCACCCGGCTCCGGGCCATGGGATGCGACGCCATGGTCTCCTTCGGCGGGGCCGCGGGCATGGAACTCGCCTGGGCCGCCGAGGCCCTGCCTCCCTCGACGGCCCTCCAGGCCCTGGTGGACGCCTACCAGGCGGTGATCGACGTCTACGGGTTCACCCACCTGGACTTCGACATCGAAGGGGCCGCCATCGCCAGGCCCAAATCCATCGCCCTTCGGTTCCAGGCCATCAAGATCCTCCAGGCCCGGGCGAAGAAAGAGCGAAGGCGGCTGAAGGTATGGTTCACCCTGCCCGTTCTTCCCTCGGGCTTGAACTACTGGGGCAAGGCCTTCGTCTCCAAGGCTGTGGCGGCGGGGGTGGATTTCGAAGGGGTGAACATCATGGCCATGGATTACGGCGGGCCGAGCAAGCATATGGGCAAGGACGCGATCGCCGCCGCGGCCAACACCCACAGGCAGCTCATGGGGATCCTCAAGAACAAGACCAGCGCCCAGGTCTGGGCCATGATCGGCATCACCCCCATGATCGGGCGGAACGACGTGGCCGGGGAGTTCTTCTACCAGAAGGACATGCGCATGGTCCTCTCATTCGCCCGACAGAAGAAGATCGGCCTTCTCTCCTTCTGGTCCTTGACCCGGGACTTCCCGCCGCCATCGGGCCAGATGGGTCGGGTCTCCGCCCGTCACAGCGGGATTCCCCAGAAGGACTACGAATTCTCCAGAATTTGCGCGCCCTATACTTCGCCCTGGCGGAATCTGGGTCTGGGGCTTGCCGGGCCGGCGGGTATGCCTGTCCTGAAGGGAACGGGGACCCTCGATCCGAACACGGCCTTCTCCCTGGACCTCGTCAAGGCCCCCGCCTCGGCGCCGGCTTTCCTGGTGCTTGGGACCTCTCGGTGGGACCTCAAGCTCTTCGGGGGAGTGCTCCTGCCCAAGCCCAGGCTCGTGCTCTCCGGGACCACGGGCTCTACGGGGACCCTCCAATGGAAGGCCTCCTGGCCGGGCTGGGTTCCCTTCGGCACGGGCCTCTACTACCAGGCCTGGTGCGCCGACAAGTCCGCCCCCTCCGGGCTTTGCGCCTCCAACGCCCTGGAGAGCCGGAACCGTTAGAACCCGGAAACCTCATGGTTCAAAATCTACAACCGCCTCGGGTCTCTTTCGCCGGAAAAGAGCGCGGAAAATGAGCTACGATTTATACCTGTTCTTTCGGAAAAAGCCGACCCGGAAGGACTGCAAGGAGTTTTTCAGAAAAAAGGGGTTTCGGTTTGAGTGGACGGAGAAGCGGGTGGAATTTATTGACGGGTCCATTTGTAAGAACGGAAAAGGGGATGAACCCCTGTTTTGGTTGGTCGGCCCCGACACGGTCGAGCCCGAGGATTTTCCGGATGAGGTGGAACCTTATCTTCCTTCTCCGGGATGGAAGGTTGTGGTTTCCTGCCGGTCTTTTTCGGGTTCCGCCGAAAGGGGGGCCATGGAAGAATTCGCCCTTTACCTGGCCAGGTTGAAAGGCGGGGCTCTTTACGATCCCCAGAGGGGAAAAGTCTTGTGGCCGAAAAAGATGGTAAAAAAGCCGTCAACCGGGAAAAGAAAGAGAGAAATAGTATCCTCCGTAACTTTCAATTTCTGGTTCCTGGAAAAGAAGGGGGGCGCGGGAAAAGGGCGTAGGGTCCTGGAATCTCTTTCGAATGGCTTCGGTAAAAAGATTCCTCTCTTCTACGACCCGGTTTCCTTCGATGAATTTCGCGGCCGCGGGCGGGTTCCGGTGCGCGAAAAACCGGAATATTTTTTGAAAAAGTGGGGGGAATTGTCGAAAGGCAAGGACCATAGCTGCGAGTTCAAGTCCAAGTGGCCCTTCTTCTATGCGATGTTGGGGATGGGGCCCGTAAAGAAGGGGTGTCTGCCCGGGGTTCCAGGGGAAAGCCTTTTGTCGGTTCATTTTTCCTTTTCTGTCGATGGAAGGGTCTTTCAGGAGGGCGGCAATGGGGGCGCGATGGGTGAATCCCTCGTCGCCTTCTTTCGCGGGAATTGCCTGTCATGGGAGTGCTTTTTCGCCAACGCATATGTAGAAAGGGGATACGTCCTGGAGAGGGGTGTTTTGTGGTGTACGGGGGAAGAGGAGGAATTCCCTTGCGCGGAGCGGTATAAATGGGGAGGGATCCCCGGGCCTTGGGCCTGGCTTCTCTGGTTCGGGGCCCCCTACGCTGGAAAAATAGAGGGGGGCGTGAAAAAGGTTGAAGGCAGGGGAGGGTTCCCCGGTGACGCGGTCATCGAAGAGGTTGACGGCGGCCTTTTCATCAGGATGGGGAAGAAACCTGTGTACATAGAAAAGTTGAAAAAGGCGCCTTGGAGGGTCCCCGAAAGGTTTTTGAGCCTGGAGGCGAAAAAGCTTGTCCGGTAACGAGGGATGCCGGCGCACCGCTTGAAATAGGCATTGATTTCTATAGGGGAAACGTCTTGGAAAGCCGGTCTGGGGCCGGGGCTCAGGTTCTTTTCTCCCTGGCACGGCGTTCGCGCTCGATGCGCTCCATCTCTGCGGGGAGGCGGTCGGGGTCTTCCACGGCGGCCTTGGAGGTTTTGCCGACGCAGAGGTAGGCGACGGGGGTCTCCCTGGGGGTGTAGCCCGACCGGCCCATGAGGATGGGGTCGTGGGCCGGGTCCAGGGACTGGACCAGGACGCTGGGTTCGTAGGTCTTGAGCGCCGCGTGGCGGAGGGCCTCGGCCCTGGGGTGGTTCCTGTCGCCCACGACGGTGACGAAAAGGGGCTCGTAGAAGAAGAGGTCCACCGCCCGGGCGTATCCGGCCACGTAATACCCGTATTCCTTGTAGACCTTGACGAAGGCCTCCAGGGTCTCCCTGGCCGCGTCGAGGAACTCGAAGCGCCTGGAGAGGTAAGCCAGGCGGACCATGGCCTCGGCCAGGACGGAGTTCTCCAGGATGGACCGGTTCCTGCGGCGGAGCCCGCCGATGGAGTGGGGGTTCCGGGGAATGTCATAGAAGCCGCCCCCCTCGGCCTTCTGGCGGTCCAGGAGGGTCTCCACGATGTCCTCGGCAGGGAGCAGGAGGTCGGCGTTGCCGTTGAACTGGGAGGCGAAGACCAGGGCCCGCACCATGTAGGCCTGGTCCGAAAGGATCCCGGGGAGGTGGTAGGTGCCGTCCCAGTAGTGGAACATACCCTTGCCCTTGATATAGAGCCGGTCCAGGAGGAACTCCATGGTCCTGTCGGCGGCTTCCCGCAGTTCGGGCTTCTCCAGGACCACCGAGGCCAGGTAGAGGCCCACCACGGCCATGGCGTTCCAGTTGGTGTAGATGGTCCGGTCGATCTTGGGGGGGCCCAGTTCCCTGCGGCCTTCGGCGTCCCGGGCGTAGTAATCCGGGTCGGCGTCCATGCTCCCGAAGAAGGCGCCCGTCTCCGGGTCGTACATGAAGTTCATCATCCAGTCGACGATGCCCCGGGCCACGTCCAGGTAGTCTTCCCTCCCCAGGACCTGGGCGGCGTCCATGTAGAAGACCAGCCGGGCCGCGTTGGAATCGAGGACTTTCTCCAGGTGGGGGACCTTCCAGTCCCGGGTGGTGGAGTAGCGGAAGAACCCGCCGTCCACGGGATCGTAGATTCCGCCCTTCATCATCTGGTCCAGGGTCTTTTCCACGACCTCCCGCATGCGGGGGTCGCCGGTCTTGACGTATTGGACCAGGAGAAAATCGATGGATTCGGGGTGGGGGAATTTCTGGCCTTTGCCCCATCCGCCGTATTCGGGATCGAAGGCCTCCAGGATGGAGTCCGTCACGGTCTGGACGATGGCGGGGGAGAGGGCTCCTTCTTCCTTGCGGAGAGCGGCCTTTTCACGCTTTTCCTTCTCGGCCCACTTCTCCTGGATGTTCTCCTCGATCTTCTCCTTGTTCTTCTTGTAGAAATCCTCCACCCGCTCCAGGAGGGAAACCAGTTCTTCCGGTTCCACGAAGATGGTGCCCGTGATGAGTTCTCCCTTGGGGGTGAGGAAGGCCACCGTGGGCCACCCGCCCATGTTGTAGCGGCCGTCGATGTCGGGCCGCTTCTCGGCGTTGACCCGCACGGGAATCCAGCCGCGCCGGATGTTCCGGAGCACCCTCTCGTCCCGGAAGACCCTCTCCTGCATGTCCCGGCAATACCGGCACCAGGGGACGACGAGCAGGAGCAGGACGGGCTTGTCCTCTTCCTGGGCCTTCTTGAAGACCTCCTCGCTCCACTCGAGCCACGGCGCTTCAGCCATGGTCAGATCCCTCCCTATTTCAGACCCGCCTCGACGGGGTTGTTTCTCGTTTTTTTGGGAATCAAACAGCCTCCCCCTGGGGGGGAAGTTCCAGTTCCACCCTGGGCGCGTCGGCCCAGAGGTGGTCCAGGTCGTAATAGGACCGGGCTTCTTCCCGGAAAATGTGAACCACCAGGTCTCCGTAGTCCATGAGAACCCACCAGCCCACTTCCAGGCCTTCCATCCTGGGAGGGGGCACCCCCTCCGCCTTGAGC
>JALUZX010000820.1 GCA_027011425.1 Planctomycetota bacterium | reverse complement strand
CAAAAGGCCTGTGCCGGCGGAAGGTATCCTGAAATCCAGAAGTTGAAAACCAACCCCGCCCAGGGCGCCTCCGAGGATGATCTTCTCCTCCTCCGCCGGGGCCGGCTTCCCGGGGAGGGGGAGTGGACCGAGGGCCTCTGCAACCCGGGCAACACGGCCTGCACCATGGACCGTCGCGTGGCGGGCCCCATGGATCTCCAGTGGTTCGGAAGGCCCGGCCCCCGGAAGATGGCCGACCGGCACCACCGCAACCCGCCCCCCCTCTTCAAGGCGGGAAGGCTCTTCATCCCCGGCGACCAGTATTACTTCTGCGTCGACCCCTACAACGGCGCTCCCCTTTGGGAGATCCACCTGCCCGGCTCCCGGCGCCTCGGGGTCTTCCTGGACTGCTCGAATATCGCCGTGGACGACCGGTTCTTCTACGTGGCCGCCGGCCCCAAGCTCCACCGCTACCACGCGGCCACCGGCCTCGAGGCGCCGCCCATCCGCCTCCCGCGCATCCTCCAGGGAAGGTATGTCTGGGAGTATCTCTCCCTCCCTGAGGGGAAGATCCTCGGGTCCCTGGCAAAGGAGGGCGCCCCCTTCCAGGAAATGAGCTACGACGGCGAGAAGCCCCTCTGGAAGGACAACATGCCTCTCGTTACGAGCCGGGCCCTTTTCTGCATGGACCGGCGGGGGCGGCTCCTTTGGAAATACCACAAGGGCGTCATCCTGAACACGACCCTCACCTCCGGGGAGGGCCGGGTCTATTTCATCGAGAGCGAGGCCAAGGAGGCCTTCGCCTCCAAGAACGCAAAGATGCGCCTTCGCGTTTTCCGGTCCGGAAAGTGCTGGCTCACGGCCCTGGACCTGGAGCGCGGCCGGAAAGCCTGGCGGATCCCCCTGGACATGAGCGATTTCCAGATCCTCTGCTACCTGGAATACGCCAAGGGAAGGCTTCTTCTCTCGGGGAATCACTATATCAAGGGATGGCTCTGGTACTTCTTCCGGGCCCTGGACCCGGCCTCGGGCAAGGTAATCTGGGAACAGAGCGAAAACAGCGGTTTCCGCCCCAACGGGGAGCACGGCGAGCAGAACCGCCATCCCACGATCGTCGGAAACTGGGCCTATACCTGGCCCTTCGCCTACAGGATGTCCGACGGCAAGCGCAGGAAGGGATGGAAGTTCTCCCGCCACGGCCACGGTTGCGGCGGCGTCTCGGCCAGCGCCTACACCCTCTTCTGGCGGGGCGGAAATCCCTGGTGGTGGGACATCCGCCCCGGCGGCGGCCCCTCTCCCCTCAACCGGGTCAACCGGCTCGGCTGCTGGATCAACATCATCCCCGCCGGGGGCATGGTTCTCGTGCCCGAGGCCAGCTCGGGCTGCACCTGCGGCTTCCCTCTCCAGACCTCCATGGCCTACGTGCCCAAAGAGATCAAAGTCTTCCGGGACCCGGAGGCGACCCAATGAACCTGTCCCCCTACAAAGGCCTCCTCCCGGGGCTGGTTCTCCTCCTGGCGGCCCTGGCGGCCGCCCAGGAGTGCGATGCCTGCGACGAGCCGGTCTTCCGCTACGCCCTCTCCAGTTGGGACACCGACGCCTACACCCTCAAGGTCTACGCTCCCGGAACGGACCTCCCCGAAAAGGCCCTCTCCATCCTGGAGAAGGCGTCCTTCAAAAAAGGCGGAAAGGCTAACCTCACCCTCCGCATCCTCAGAAAGGACCCGCCTCCTTCGAGCCGGCAGGGCAAGAAAAAACCCCGGAGCCCCTGGATGGTCCTTTCCTACCCGGGCCCCGGGGAGCGGCAGGCCTGGGCGGGCCCCCTTACCGAGGAGAACGCCCGGGCCCTGGTGGACTCCCCCGCCCGGCGGGAGCTTGCCGAACTCCTCCTGGACGGAGAGAGCGTTCCCTGGATCCTCGTGGAATCGGGGCGGGCCGAGGCCGACGCCAAGGCCCTCGCCTTCCTGGAAAAGGAACTGCCCCTGCTCCCGGAGCGCCTCCGCAAGGAGACCCTGGAAGCGACGCCCCCCGGGGAGCAGCCCAGGGAACTCAAGGTCGAGTTTCCCCTCTACCGGATCAGAAGGGACGACCCGGAGGAGCGGATCTTCCTGGCGATCCTCCTTGGGGTCAAAGACGGCCTGGCCCAGAAGGCCACCCAGGGACCCGTGGCCTTCCCGATTTTCGGCCGGGGCCGCATCCTGGAGGCCCTGGCCGGCCCGGAGATCGACCAGCCCGCCGTCCTCAAGGCCTGCCGCTTCCTGGCCGGTCCCTGCGCCTGCGAGGTGAAGGGCATGGCGCCGGGGCTGGACATGCTGTTTGCGGCCGACTGGGAAAAGGCCGACATCCAGCCCCTGCTCACGGAAATCGATCTCCCGCCCCTCACCGGGCTTCCCGCAGGAGACGGCAAAAAGCCCGGCCGGGCCGGGGCCCCGCCGCCTGCCGAGACCCCAGGGGTGGAGAAAAAAGCCCCAGGGGGAAAGACCGAGCCTCCTCCCGCGGCACTCGGAGAGAAAAACAAGAAATCCTCTCCCGCCCTTCCCTCCGGGTTCGGGCGGATCCTGCTCATCACCCTGGCCGTCCTGGCGGCCGCCCTGGGAGGGCTCGCCGTCTTCTTCCTCAAGGGCAAGAGCGGAGGCGCCTGAGATGAGCCCCTGGAGGCTGGTCTTCGGGGAGATTCTCTTCCGGAAGCTCAATTTCCTGCTTTCCGTCTTCGCCGTGGCCGCCGCGGCGGCCGTCCTGGCCGGGGCCGTCACATCCATGAGGCGCTTCGACGCCGCCACCCAGGCCATCCTGGCCCGGAAGGAGGCGGAGACCAAGGCCCGGGTCAAGGCGCTCCGGGACGAGATCCGGGCCCGGGTGGCCCGGCTCAACGACGAGATGCGGCGCATCATGAAGAAGATGGGCTTCAACATCCTGATCCTTCCCGAAGGCCAGGATCTCACCGACTATTACTCCAAGGGGTATGCCGCCAAGCTCATGCCCGAATCCTACGTGGAGAAGCTCTCCAAGGCCCGCATCATGACCATCCGCCACCTGATGCCCATCCTGGAACGCCGGGTCTCCTGGCCGGAACAGGGAGGGCGGACGGTCTTCCTGGTCGGGACCAGGGGGGAGGTCCCCCAGGCCTGGCGGAAGAACAAGAAGACCCCCATCGTGAACCGGATTCCCGAGGGGAAGATCGTCCTGGGCTACCAGCTCTGGAAGGGACTCCGCCTGAAGCCCGGCGACAAGGTCACCTTCATGGGCCGGACCTATACGATCGACAAGTGCATGGAGGAGAGGGGATCCAAGGACGACATCACCTTGTGGCTTCCCCTCGGGGAGGCCCAGTCCCTGCTCGGCCTGCGGGGCGAGATCAACGCCATCCTCGCCCTCGAGTGCAGTTGCGCCTGGGCGCAAGTAGGCAAGGTGCGGGCGGAGGTGGCCAAGGTCCTTCCCGGAACCCGGGTCAAGGAGTTCCGGAGCAAGGCCCTGGCCCGGGCGGAGGCCCGCAACAAGGCCGCCGCCGAGGGAGCGAGGATGGTGGAGCAGGCCCGCCGTGAGATGCGGGCCGCCCTGGCCCAGGAAAAGGCCGCCCGGGCGAGGATGAAGCAAAGCATGGACGACTTCGCATCCATCCTGGTGCCCCTGGTTCTGCTGGCCTCCACCCTCTGGACGGCGCTCTTGGCCTTCGACAATGTGCGCCGCCGCCGCGGGGAGATCGGGATCCTCCGGGCCATCGGATGTTCCTCGGGGCGGATCGCCTCCCTCTTCCTGGCCCGGGCAGTGCTGGTTGGGATCGCCGGGGCCCTGGCGGGCTACGCCGCCGGCGTGGGAGGAGCCCTCCAGTTCTCCCTGGGGCCTGCCTGCGGCCCCGGGTTCCTCCAGGGGTTCCTCTTCCTGGGAATCCTCCTGGGCGCGCCCCTTCTCTCCGCCCTGGCCGGCCTGGCCCCCGCGGCCCTGGCGGCCCGGACCGACCCGGCCCTCGTTCTCAGGGAGGAATGACGCCGTGCTTGAAATCAAGAAGGCATCCAGGACCTGGCGGGGCCCGGCGGGCCCGGTGAAGGCCCTGTCGGAAGCGGAACTCCGGGCGGAGCCGGGAGATTTTGCCATCGTCCGCGGACCGAGCGGCAGCGGCAAGACAACACTCCTGCTCCTCGCCGGGGGACTGCTCGCCCCCGACGAGGGAGAGATCCTCTGGGACGGAAAGAATCCCTACGCCCTTCCCCCCGGCGAGCGCGCCGCCCTCCGGGCCAGGACGGTGGGTTTCGTCTTCCAGCAATTCCACCTGGTCCCTTACCTCACGGTGGAGGAAAACGTCCTGGCTCCCACCCTGGCCGCCCCCCTTCCAGACGGGAGGAAACGGGCCGCCCGGTTGCTGGACCGCTTCGGCCTGGCCGGGAGGGCCCGGCACAGGCCCGGGGAATTGAGCACGGGGGAAAAACAGAGGGCCGCCCTGGCCCGGGCTCTCCTTCTCGAGCCGCCCCTCCTTCTGGCCGACGAGCCCACGGGAAACCTGGACCAAGAGAGCGCGCTGGCCATACTGGAGGCCTTCGAGGACTATACCCGCTCAGGCGGAACTATTCTCCTGGTCACTCACGACCCGGCCCTGGCACCCCGGAAGGGACGGGAATTTCTCCTCCGGGAAGGACGCCTCCGGGAGGTTTCATCCCGGGAGAAGGAGCCTGGTCCTTCTTCCCGGGAAGTCCCCCGGACGCCCAGGTGAGTGAGCGGCCCACAAGATCGAGGAGCCCGTCGCAGGCCTTGTCCCCCAAAGTCTTGAGCCCGTAGAGGGGGGAGGACTTGTAGAAAATCCGGCTCATGGAGGAGGCCCAGGAGGAGAGTTTTTCGCCCACCTTCTGGGCCTTCTCCGACCAGCGATCCCCCACGTCTCCCACCTGCTCTTTCACTTTCCGGTCCAGGACCCCGGCGGTCTCGAGGACCAGGTCCGAAGCCTTCTGGAAAAAATTCTCCAGGGCCTTCCCGAGGAAGGGCGAAGGCGGCCGGGAAGCGGCCTCCACTTTGCTCCGGTCTTCCCGGGGGGGGGCGGAGATCCTCATGGCCAGGACCAGGGCCAGGGCCACCATGAAGACCCGGCCGAAAGAGCCGCCGCGGATGAACATGGCCGGAATTCTATCCCCCCCACATGAAAGATGAAAGGGACAGGACCCCCGTGAAGAGCACGCCGGAGGGCGCCGAAGGCGCCCGAACGTCGTGCCCGATGGGGCCTCAACCCCCCAAAAGCATCCCAGGCCCGACTCCCTCCCATCTCCCCCGTGAAGAGCACGCCGGAGGGCGCCGAAGGCGCCCGAACGTCGTGCCCGATGGGGCCTCAACCCCCCAAAAGCATCCCAGGCC
>JALUZX010000819.1 GCA_027011425.1 Planctomycetota bacterium | reverse complement strand
CCGCCCCTGGAGGCCCCGACCGGATCCGGCTGGTTACGGGTGAGGAACTGCGGGGGAAGATCCTCGGAGAGACGGACAAACTGGTCCGGATCCGGATCGGGAAGGGGATGGTTCTTGGGGTGGAGAAGAAACGGACCCTCCAGATCATCCGGACCACCTCCCAGGCACCCAAGAAGCCCGGCCGGGATGTTCCCAGGCTCCTGGAACCGCGGGACCTGCATTTCCTTGTCCTGGACCGGAAGGGAAAGGTCGTTGGTTGCCGGAGAATGCTCGTCAAAGAGGAGCCCAGGCCGAACGGGTCCTTCGTGTGGTTCCTCGAGGAGAAATGGTTCTTTCTCGGTCCAGGCGGGCCTACCAAGGTCTACCGGTCTGAAAGGGCCTCTCCCCTCCTTGCCCCTCTCGAATGTTTCTACCGGGAGGTCTGGGCACGGGGGGACCGGGTGGTCAAGGGCATCGTGAAGGGGGAGGAGATCCAGGTTCAGTCCCTTTCCCCCGCAGGGAGAAGGAAATCCTGCCTTCCCTTCATGGGGGGAACCAGCTTTCCCCTGCTTCTCCGGGAGATTCTGAGGCAGAAAGACCGGGCAGCCCGGCAGGAAATGACTTCCTTGGTCTACGACCCCATGGAGGATTGTTTCCGGCAGGATGTTTTTGTAACGGGTGGGCGCCGGGGCCCCATCGTGGGACCCTTCGGGAAATGGGGGACCGTATTCGTTCTTCGCGAGAAGAAAGACGGCCGGTGGCGGGAGGAGTGGCTCGATTCAAAGGGCCGGACCCTCTACATGGAAGTGAACGGCCTGGAACTCGTCGCCCTCGCCTGCTCGGCGGAAGAGGAACGGCGCGTGGAGGCGGGTCTCCCTCCGGCCCGCCCCGTTCCGGCCCTGGTCCAGGGGAAGGATCCTTCATTGCGCCTTCCAGATCCCGGCTGGGCCTTCCTGGACGGACGGAGGGCCTGCGCCCGGTCGGCCGACCTTGGGGCCACTCTCCAGGGAAGGACGATCCCCGGGACCGGGCCGGACACACCCTTGGCGGAGGCTGCCAGGATTCTTGCCCGGAACCTTTCGTTGGGAAACCTGCCCCTTTCGGGATGGAAGTTCCTCCGCCACCGTGTGGGGTGGACCCAGGGAGTGAGCCTGGAAGGACGGGCTGGGCCCAAGGGGGGAGAACGGGTGCGGGCCCTGGTCTTCCCGGGTCCCCGGGGGCCGGAGGCCCTTGTCCTTCGAGGTCCCAGCCGAACCTGGAAAAGGGCCTGCGCCTGCCTGGAGAAGGTGGCGCCCTATTCGCTCCCTCCCCGTGTTCTTCCGCCGCTCTCGGCTGTCCCGCCCAGGTAGGACTTAGGGCGCTGGGAGGGTCAAAGGGACCTTCGTTCCAGGAAGCGTCCCTCGCCGCGGAAGGCCAGGGCCTCCAGGAGGTGGTGCTCCTCCACCCGGTTTTTTCCTTCCAAGTCGGCCAGGGTGAGGGCCACTCTCCGGACCCTTACCAGCCCCCGGGCCGAAAGGCCCAGGCTCCGGACGGCCTGGACCAGGACCTCCCTGGGGCCTTCCTGGAGGGGAGAAAATCGGTCCAGGAGAGAGGATGGAATCTCCCCGTTGGTCCGGTATGGCGTCCCTCGGTAGCGGAAGGCCTGGCGTTTCCTGGCTTCCATGACATGGTCCCTGGCCGCCTTTGTGGTCAGGAAGGTCTTGGCGGGTGAGTTCGGGCCACCTAGAAGGGCTTCGGGCTCCACAGCGGGGACCCAGACCCGGATGTCCATCCGGTCCAGGAGAGGCCCCGATACCCGGGCCTGGTAACGGGCGACCTGGGAGGGGGAACACCGGCAGGGCCGGACCGGATGGCCTAGGAAGCCACAGGGACAGGGATTCATCGCGGCTACCAGGAGGAAGCGGGCAGGAAAGGTCCATTGTCCCTTGGCCCTGGCCAGGCGGACCCGGCCCTCTTCCAGGGGCTGGCGGAGGACCTCCAGGGTGCGGCGTTCGAACTCGGGGAGTTCGTCCAGGAAGAGAACACCCCCACTTGCCAGGGTGACCTCTCCCGGCCTGGGCTCGGATCCTCCCCCTGCAAGACCGGCATAGCTGATGGAATGGTGGGGCGCCCGGAAGGGCCTCTCCTCTTCCAGGCGGTCGACGGGGAGACCAGCGGCCGAACGGATGCGGGTGACCTCGATCCTTTCCTTCTCTCCTAAGGGGGGGAGGATCCCGGGAAGGCGGAGGGCGAGAAAAGTCTTTCCCGCCCCGGGAGGGCCGGCCATGAGAAGGTGGTGGCCTCCGGCGGCGGCCACTACCAGGGCCCGGACGGCTCTCTCCTGGCCCCGCACGTCGGCCAGGTCCGGGGCCTGGGAGGGCCTGTTCGGTGATTTCGAAGGAGGAGGGATGGGCCTGGGAGGAACAGTGCCCAAGAGGACCAGGGCCGCTTCTTCCAGGTGGGGCACGCCCATGACGTTCAGGGAAGGGGAGGCCAGATGGACCTCCCGGGCCATCTCCAGGGCGCAAACCACCCGGTTGAGCCCTTTCTCCCGGGCCAGGGCTCCGGCCAGGAAGGCTCCCCGCACGGGCCGGACCTTGCCGTCCAATGCCAATTCCCCGACTACCAGGGTTCCCTGGAAGACCTCCCGCGGTAGAGTGCCTTTCATGGCCGTCACCCCAAGAGCCACGGCCAGGTCCAAGGCGGCTCCCTGCTTGCGCGTGGAAGCCGGGGCGAGGTTCACCAGGAGGGGGCCGTTGGGAAAGGGAAGACCGCAGGCGGAGAGGGCCGAGAGAACGCGGTGGCTGCTCTCCCGGACCGCCGAGTCGGGGAGGCCGATGATCTGGAAATGGACGGGTTCCCGGGCGGGGAAGACCTCCACCTCCACGAGACGGGCTTCCAGGCCGACAACGCCCGGAGCGAAGACACGCACGGCTTTCATGTTCACCCCCCTGATTCGTGGGGGGGGCCGCTTCCGGGTCACCTCACCGCGGGGGTCAGACCCTGGCCTGGCGAAGGCTTGCCCGTGTGCGGGTGTAGAAGACTTTTCTCCCCACTTCCGTACCCGGGTCCAGGTCAGAGAGAGAGGTGAGAGGAGGATGGAACCCTCCCAGGGTCCGGGCTTCCAGGAAGGTGAGAACCGGCAGGGTTTCGTCCATACACCTTAGGGAATGGATCACTTCCCGGGCCGTCTCCCGGTCCATCCCGGGGGCCACCAGGAGGGCCTCGTGGCCTCCCCAGGCGAAGAAAAGCTGCCTGGCTTCCCCAACGTCCCGGGCCAGGTCCCAATCCATGCCCGTGGATTCCAGGGCCAGGACAAGGCTGGGGTCCAGGATCCCCTGGGTGAGGACCAGGATCCGTCCCGTAGGGGGGCCGGGGTCGAAGTTGCGGAGATCTTGGATGGCCATGGTCCTTCTTCCCTGTCCTTTTCTCTCTTTTTCTCTATCGGGCGCCCCCCCTACCCGTACTCAAGGGGTAGAATGGAGCTTTCTCTAACCCGGTGGGTCCCTGGATCCTCCGGGCTCATCCTGGAGATCGGACGTGATGGCAAAAAACCCCCTTTTCCTCCTCTTGTTCGCCTCGTGCCTCTCCTTCTTTCCCGGCGGCCCCCGGGCCCAGGAGAAGAAGAAACCTTCCAAACCCGAAGCCCCGGCCAAGGCGGAAAAACCCGGGGATCCCCGGGTCCAGGCCATTGCCGAGGCCATGAAGGCCTTGGCCTCCAAGGAAATCCCTGTTCACTTCAAAATCCACATGAAGGCCGAACTCCCCCTGGAGGATCAGCCCCTTGTGGCGGAAGGCGAACTCTGGGCCGAAGGTGACAAGAAGATCCACTACGTCATGGTCCTCAAGCCGGGCCACCTGGCCCCCACGCGCCAGGAATTGGTGGTCAATTCCAAGGGGGCCTGGATGCGTTTCGCCATGGGAAACCAGGTGGTCTTCTTTCCGGCGGACCTGGTGGTTCGGCTCAGGGAGATCCAGAAGAACGGGGGTGGGGCATTGGCGGCTCCTACGGCCAGGAACCAGATCGACATCATCTCGGTTTTGCGGTCCCATGGGTTTCACCTCAAGTGGTTGGGGCAGAAGAAGGTCGGTAAGGTGGTGGTGGACGAGATCGAGGGAACCCGGCAGGCCCCCGGAAAGAGCGGGGCCACCATGGAGGACCCGGAGGGAAAGATCGACCGGGTGGTCCTCCTGGTGGGGGAGAAGGACCGGATCACCCGCAAGATCGAATGGTTCGCCGGCGGGAAGATGGTTCGCTCCCAGGAATACCTGGATGTTACGGTGGGAAAGAAGATCCCGGAGGAGATGTTTCAGATTCAGCTCCAGCCCGGGGAAACGGTGGTGAACGCCCTGGATCATCCCATCCTGGGGCCCACCCTCAAGAGACTCCTGAACCAGGGAGAGAAGACCAGGAAGGTGTGATCTTTCCGGTCCTTCCCTTTGAATCCGGCGTGGCGCCAAGGAGGCGGCCCCAATCCGGCGCCTTGGACGGCGTTTCCGGGTCACCTTTCATCTTCTCCTTCCCGGCGTAAGAGCCGCCTTCGTTGAGGCGTGGGCCTTCCTCGTTCCAAGGGCATCCTGGGCGTTTTCTACGGGTTCCGGCCTATAGGGATGGATAGGGAGCCGTCCCTTCCCGTCCAGAGTATTTGTGCCCCGGCTTTTTCGTAGGTCTCCGCCGAGGGGGGCGGGCCCTGGGCCCTGGACCTGGAGGCCAGGACCCACTTGGGGTGGAAGGCCCGGCATAGGGCTTTTTCCTTCCCCGTGAGGGCCCCGTGATGGGGGGCCAGGAGGATCTCCGCAGAGAGGCCGGGAGCCAGGCGGGAAAGCCTTTCGAGGGCCGGACCGGAAAGGTCACCGGGCGAGAGAAGGGAAAAATTTCGCGTCCTGCAGTAGAGGGCCAGTCCCGCCTCATTGGATGACCCCTCTTTCTCTCCCGGGGTGAGAAGGAAAATGCTCCCCCCGCGGAATGGGAGGGAGAGAGTCCGCCCCTGGGGAAGGAGGCGGAAGGGGACCCCCATTCTCTCCAGGAACCGGGCCAGGCGGCGGGATTTCCAATGGTCCGGAAGAAGGATCCTTCCCACGGGGAGGGACGAGAGGATCCATGGAAGGGCCGAGACGTGATCCCTGTCGGCGTGGCTCACAACCAGGAGGTCCACCCTTTTCTTCCCCCAGGACCGGAGAAGGTCCTGGAGGGCCCGGGATGTTCCCCGGGGAGACCAGAGAGAACCGGCGTCGTGGACCACAACCCCTGGACCGGGAAGATCCAGTGCCAGGCACTGGCCGTGGCCCACGGAAAGGAGCGTGGCCCTGGGGCGACAAATCCTGGAGGAGTATAATGGGAGGAAGAAGGGGAAGAAGAGGATCACCCAGGCCAGAACCCTTCCTCCCATTATAC
>JALUZX010000818.1 GCA_027011425.1 Planctomycetota bacterium | reverse complement strand
CACTCCACCCGCCGGGAGATCCCTTCTCCCCGGAAGGGATCTCCCGGCGGGTGGAGTGGGAACTCCTCCAGGCCGGGGAGAGGGCCCTCACCCTGGAAGAGCTTTCCCGGAAGTCCCTCTTTCCGCCCGGGGTCACTCGTGAGGCCCTCCGCCCCCTGGTGGAGGCGGGAAAGGTCCTGGACCTGGAGGGGAAGGCCTTTCTCCACGCCCGGGGCTTCGAGGCCTGCCGGGAGCGCCTGGTGAAGCGCCTGGAGCGGCTCCAGGAGGAAAAAGGCGCCTTGAGCGGCGAGCAGGCCGCCCTCTTCCAGGGGTTTCCCTGGCGGCCGGCCCTCCAGAAAAGACTCATGGAACTGCTGGAAAAAGAGGGTCTGGCCCGGTTCCAGGGAGGGAAGGTGGTCTTCCAGAAGGCTCTTGGGGCCTTGCCGCCCGAGGAGAGGGAACTCCGGGAGAGGATCCTGGCCCTTTACAGGGAAAAGCCCTTCCAGACCCCCAGGCCCGAGGAACTCCCCGAACTCCTGGGGGTGCCCCCTTCCAGGACGGCCCCCATCCTGGAGGCCCTGGTCCACGGGAAGGAACTGGTGCGGCTCACGAAAAACGTGATCCTCACCCCAGAGGCCCTGCGGGAGGCCCAGGCCAAGGCGGTCCGGGTCATCCAGGAAAAGGGTTTCCTGGATTCCTCGAAGTTCAAGCACGAGATCGGCTCCACCCGAAAATACGCCTTGGCCATCCTGGACTACCTGGACGAACGCCACGTCACGGTCCGGGGCATGAAGAACATGCGGAAACTCGCCGTGGACTATGAAAAACGCCTCTTCTAGAACGTCCCTGCCCCGGGAGGTTCCGGGGGGCCTTCCGGCCGGACCAGGCCGGGACGGAAGGCCGGGGGAACTCCCTTTTTCCCGCATGCAATCCGGGACTTCCCCTTTTATCCTTTTCCCCAACTGGACTGCACGGGCGAGGAACGCATGACTTCTCGGGACATGGAACCAAGGTCCGCGCCAGGGGCGGCGCCCCGCCGGGGGAGGCCCTGATGGGGTGGGCGCCCCGCAGGGACAGGTCCTACTTCTGGACCGCCTTCCTGGCGGCCCTGGTCTTTCTTGTGATCGGGCTCTTCCGGACCCACCAGGTAGTGAAGAAGACCAGGGGAAGGCGTTCTCTCCACCCCCCCATGGAGACCATCACGGAGATCCAGCTCGTGGAGGACGCCACCTTCGCCGGAGTCCGCAATCTTCACGGCCGGCTGGTCTCCACGTACGATCGCTCCAAGCCCAGGGGCAAACGCCTCTGCCCGACCTGACTCTGATCCACGACGCGGCCGCGCCGGTCGCGGGGGAACAAGGAAGTTGACCGAGACAGTCACAGGTTTTTCCAAGAGGTTCTTCGTCCAGTTGGGATCCCTGCTCGCCCTCCATTCCAACTGGGGGCCCGAAGTCCTCAAAGGTTTCTGCAACCCCGTCCTGAGCTGCCACTCCTGTCCCCTCTCCTGGTTCGCCTGCCCCATCGGAGTGTTCATCCACTTCTCGGGCTACCACGTCTTTCCCTTCTTCGCCCTGGGCACGGTGCTTCTTCTGGGAACCCTCTTCGGAAGGCTCTTCTGCGGCTGGGTCTGCCCCTTCGGCTTCCTCCAGGACCTGCTCTACAAGATCCCGAGCAAAAAGATCGAAATCCCCCACTGGACCACCAACATCAAGTACCTGGTCCTGCTCCTCGGGGTCTTCCTCCTTCCTTATTACCTGGGGGAAATGACTCCCTTTTCCTTTTGCAGGATCTGCCCCGCCGCGGCCCTCCAGGTGACGGCCCCCGGGCTCATCCAGGGGTGGGCCCACCCGGAAGGAGCCGTCTTCTGGGCCAAGGCCGCGTTGCTTCTTTTCGTGCTCATGTTCGCCGTCCTCCACAGCCGGTTTTTTTGCAAAGTGATCTGCCCCATCGGCGCCCTGCTGGCACCCCTCAACATGCTCAGCCTCTGGGTCGTCAAGCCGGCCACATCCCACTGCGTGATCTGCCGCAAGTGCTGCCAGACCTGCCCCACCGACGTGAAACCCACAGAGAGGATCCTCAAGGGCATCCCTCCCAGCCGGACCCCCGATTGCGTCCTGTGCCACGAGTGCCAGACCGTCTGCCCCGTCCCGGACAAGCCCGGGAAAAAAAAGAACCCCATTGAGAAAAGAAAAAGGCCTGGGAAAGCCCCATCTCATGAAGGAGCGAAAGGTCCCCCGCTGGCGACATAGGCTCGAGAAATTCCGGAAGGCCTATGCCCAGCTTCATAAGGCCTGCGCCAGGCAAACCTACTCAAACCTGGAACGGGCAGGACTCTTCCATATCTTCGAATTCACCTTCCAACAGGGTTTGCAAACCATCGAAGAACTCCTCTTTCACGAAGGCTTCGATGAAGAGACGCCACGTTCGTTGATCAGGCGGGCCTTCGAAGCGGGCCATCTAGAACAAGGAGACGCCGAACTCTGGCTGGAAGCCTTGGAAATGCCCGGCATTCTCTCTCACGCCTACGAAGAAACCACAGCCCAAATCGCTCTCCAAAGCATCAGGGAAAAATATTCCCCTCTCTTGGAGAGAACCCTTTCCTCTCTTATCCAACTCGCCGGAATTCCATGAAAGTCCCCCTGGAGAGACGGGCCTTGGGCGAGGCGGCGGCGGTGATCACCACGGGCCTTCTCCATCTCTTCTTCGAGGAAGTGCTCCACGCCAAGGGGCCCTTCATCCTCCTGGCCGGGATCTGCTGGGGGACCTACCTGGTTCTTTCCATCCGCAAGGATCCCCGCCTCCCCCGGGAGTGGGGTTTCGGAAAGGCGGGTCTCGGGCCGACCGCCCGGTGGGCCGGGGGGATCCTCCTTGCCGGGGCCGCCCTCCTGGCCCTGGCAGGGGCGCTCAGGGGAACCCTCTCCTGGAATCCCCACCTCCTCCCGATCCTCCTCCTCTACCCCATCTGGGGACTCCTCCAGCAGTTCCTCCTCCAGGCCCTGCTCGCGCGAAACCTGGACCGCCTTCTGCCCTCCCGGCGATGGACCGTCCCGGCGGCCTCCCTCCTCTTCGCCGGCGTCCACCTGCCGGACTTCCTCCTCGCCGGGGCGACCCTCCTTCTCGCCCTTCTTTTCGTCCCGATCTATCTTCGCCACCGTAATCTCTACCCTCTCGGAGTCGTCCACGGCCTCCTGGGCGCCCTCGCCTATTTCTGGGTCCTTGGAAGGGATCCCTGGATGGAGATCCTGGCGTCCCTGGGCTGAGAAGGAAGACGGAACATGAAGAAGAGATACGTCGCCGCCCTGGACCAGGGGACCACGAGCACCCGGTTCATGCTCTTCGACCGCTCCGGCCGGGTCGCCGCCTCGGCCCAAAGAGAGCACCGCCAGATCTTTCCCAGGCCGGGCTGGGTGGAGCACGATCCCCTCGAGATCCTGGAAAGGACCGCCGAAGTGATCCGGGCCGCCCTGGAGAGTTCCGGGATCGGCCCGGGGGAGATCGCAGCCCTGGGCATCACCAACCAGCGGGAGACAACCGTCGTCTGGAACAAGAGGACCGGAATCCCCTACGGCAACGCTGTAGTCTGGCAGTGCACCCGGACCCGGGAGATCTGCGAGAAACTCGCCGGCCAGGGGGGACCGGACCGGTTCCGGGAAAAGACGGGCCTTCCCTTGGCCCCTTATTTCTCGGGTCCCAAGATCGAGTGGATCCTGGAAAACGTGGAGGGCGCCCGGGAGGCCGCCCAAAGGGGGGAGGCCCTCTTCGGCACCATGGACACCTGGCTCATCTGGAACCTCACCGGGGGGCCCCGGGGCGGGGCCCACGTGACGGACGTGACCAACGCCTCCCGGACCCTCCTCATGAACCTGGAGACCCTGGACTGGGACCCGGAGATCCTGGAGACCCTGGAGATCCCAAGGGCCATGCTCCCCGGGATCCGGCCTTCCAGCGACCCGATGCTCTACGGCCACACCCTCCGGGACGGCCCCCTTGGAGAGGAGATTCCCCTTTGCGGGGACCTGGGGGACCAGCAGGCCGCTCTCGTGGGCCAGGCCTGCTTCGCCCCGGGCGAGGGAAAGAATACGTACGGCACGGGGTGTTTTCTGCTGGTCCACACCGGAAACGCCCCCGTCCGGAGCAAGAGCGGCTTGATTACGACCGTGGCCTACAAGCTGGGAGTCTCTCCTCCCGCCTACGCACTGGAAGGTTCCATCGCCATGGCGGGGGCCCTGGTCCAGTGGCTCCGGGACAACCTGGGCTTCTTCGAGACCTCGGCTGAGATCGAAACGTGGGCCGCCCGGGTGGAGGACAACGGGGGGGTCTACTTCGTTCCCGCCTTCTCGGGACTCTTCGCCCCCCGGTGGCGGGCCGACGCCCGGGGGATCATCGCGGGTCTGACCCGGTATGCCGGAAAAGGGCACATCTGCAGGGCGGCCCTGGAGGCCACGGCCTACCAGACCAGGGAGGTCCTGGAGGCCATGGAGGAGGACACGGGGAGAACCCTGGCCGAGCTCAAGGTCGACGGCGGCATGGTGAAGAACGAACTTCTCATGCAGTTCCAGGCGGACATCCTGGGAATCCCCGTGGTCCGCCCGGCGAACACCGAAACCACCGCCCTGGGGGCGGCCTACGCCGCCGGCCTCGCCGCGGGCTTCTGGAAGGACACCCGGGAACTGCTGGAAAACCGAACCACCGGAAAGAAGTGGATTCCCCGGATGGACCGGGACACCCGGGCCCGCCTCTACGAAGGCTGGCTCAAAGCCGTGGAACGGAGCCTGGACTGGGTGGAACCCAGCCCGGAATGAACCCCCGATTCCCCGATCCACCCGGGCCACCCAAATCCCGTGAAGAACACGCCGGAGGGGCCCGAAGGGCCCCGATCGTCGTGCAGGGAAAACCCTCGAGCCAGGGATCCCTCGAAGACTCCCCCATCCTTCTTGTCCGACGGTCGCCTGCGTCGCTTTGGCGACGCAGGCTCCGGCGGACTCTTCACGGCTCTAAGAAGTTCCCGGAAAGTTGTCCCCCCTATCCCCGTGAAGAGCACGCCGGAGGGGCCCGAAGGGCCCCGATCGTCGTGCAGGGAAAACCCTCGAGCCAGGGATCCCTCGAAGACTCCCCCATCCTTCTTGTCCGACGGTCGCCTGCGTCGCTTTGGCGACGCAGGCTCCGGCGGACTCTTCACGGCTCTAAGAAGTTCCAGGGAAGTTGTCCCCCCCTATCCTTGTGAAGAGCACGCCGGAGGGGCCCGAAGGGCCCCGATCGTCGTGCAGGGAAAACCCTCGAGCCAGGGATCCCTCGAAGACTCCCCCATCCTTCTTGTCCGACGGTCGCCTGCGTCGCTTTGGCGACGCAGGCTCCGGCGGACTCTTCACGGCTCTAAGA
>JALUZX010000817.1 GCA_027011425.1 Planctomycetota bacterium | reverse complement strand
GGTCAGCCGGGCGCCCTTCCTTATTTTTGTCGTGTGCGGGATTTATCCCCGGTGATTGGTTTGTAACAAAGAGATCATGGAGTCGTGCCGATGGACCAAGTCGCTCCCGAACTTCCCCAGATCGGCCCGGGCGATTTTCTTGGCCTGGACGAACCGTGGAACGATCCCGAGAAGGCTCGTTTCGTGGTCCTCCCCGTTTCCTATGAAAGGACCACCACCTATATCAAGGGAACAGCAGGCGGCCCCCGGGCGATTCTCGAGGCGAGCCGCCAGGTGGAACTCTTCGACGAAGAACTTTGGAAGGATTTCAGCAAGGTTGGGATCACCACCTATCCCGAAGTCCTCCTGGACGCCCCCCCCCAGGACCTGGCCCAGCACCTGGAACAGGAAGTGGCCGAACTCTTCCGGAGGGGCAAGAGGGTCTTGATGCTCGGCGGGGAGCATTCCATCTCCCTGGGGCCCGTCCGGGCGGCCGCCCGGTATTGGCCGGACCTGACGGTCCTGCAACTGGACGCCCACGCCGACCTGCGGGAGTCCTACCAGGGATCCCGTTTCGGACACTCCAGCATCGCCCGGAGGATCATCCAGGAATGCCCCATCACGCAAGTGGGGGTTCGTTCCCTTTCCGAGGAGGAGGCGGATCTTGCGGACAAGGGCAACGTCACGACCCTGATGGCCCGGGACGTCCTGGCGGGAGAATTGAAGAAGGAAATCATCCCCCAGATCCTTGAGTCCCTGGACGAGCACGTCTACATCACCTTCGACGTGGACGTCTTCGATCCTTCCTTCTTTCCCGGCACAGGAACCCCCGAGCCTGGGGGGTTGGGCTGGTACCAGGTCTGTGACATTCTCCGGGCCGTGGTCCGCGAGAAGGACGTGGTGGCCATGGATATCGTGGAGACCGTTCCCCTGAGCGGGCATTTCGTCTCCGAGTTCGCCGCCGCCCGCCTGGCCTACAAGTTCATCTGCTATACGGCGCAACACCAGAAACTGGGGCCGATCGTCACGGGGAAATGACGTGCAGATCCTCCTGGTCGAGGATGAACGGTCCATTCGGATCACCCTCAGGGACGACCTGGTGAGGGCGGGGCATCGTGTCACCGCCCTCTCCGACGGGAGGCAGGCCCTGGAGGCCCTGGAAGAGCGGCGCTTCGACTGCGTGATCACCGACATCCGCCTTCCCGGCCTGGGCGGAATGGAGATCTTGAAGGCCGTCAAGAACATCGATCCCTCCACGGAAGTCATCATGATCACCGGTTACGGAACGATCGAGCAGACCGTGGAGGCCATGAAGGCCGGGGCCTACGACTACATCCAGAAGCCCTTTCCCAACGAGGTGGTGGTGGAGAGGGTGGCCCGGATGGACCGCTACCGGGGCATGGAGGAGGAGCTGGAGAGGCTCCGGTCCCGGCTGGAGGGACCCGATCTCTCCAGGCGGATCGTGGGCCGTTCCCGGCCCATGCTGGCCGTCCTGGACCAGCTGGCCACCCTGGCGGCGAGCGAGGCCACGGTCCTCCTGGAAGGCGAGTCGGGGACGGGGAAGGAAGTGGTGGCCCGGGCCGTCCACTCCCTCTCTCCCAGGGCCGGGGGGGCCTTCGTGGCTGTCTCCTGCGCCGCCCTCCCGGAAAACCTGATCGAGGACGAACTCTTCGGTCACGAGAAGGGAGCCTTTACCGACGCCCGGAAGATCAGGAAGGGGCGCTTCGAACTGGCCGACGGGGGAACGCTCTTCCTGGACGACGTGGACGATCTCCCCCTACCCATACAGGTCAAGCTTCTCAGGGTCCTCCAGGAGCGGGAGTTCGAGAGGATCGGGGGGGAGGAGACGGTGAGCGTGGACGTGCGGATCATCGCCGCCACCAAGATGGACCTGAAGGAGAAGGTCAAGGAGGGCCAGTTCCGGGAGGACCTCTATTACAGGCTCAACGTCCTTCCCCTGCGGCTTCCCCCCCTCCGCGAGAGGCGGGAGGACATTCCCCTCCTGGTCCGGCATTTCATCCGGAAATACGGCGGGGGGCGTGACTACGTGGTGCCCGCCGAGACCCTGGAGGCCATGGAGCGCTATGCCTGGCCCGGAAACGTCCGGGAGCTGGAGAACCACGTGGCCCGGGCCGTGGCCTTCGCCGGCGAGAAGGGAATCCTGGAACGGAAACACCTGCTCCCGCCGGACGCCTCCTCCCTCCCCGAGCTGAAAGGGGCGGAAGGGGAAGGAGAGGAGCCGGTCCTGCGCCCCCTCTCGGAGGTGGTGAAGGAGGCCGAACGGGCCCATATCCGCCGGGTCC
>JALUZX010000816.1 GCA_027011425.1 Planctomycetota bacterium | reverse complement strand
GACCAAGACGGCCAGGATCCTGGGGATCAGCCGGAAGGCCCTATGGGAAAAAATGAAAGACATGGAGCTGGATTGAGGCCCTCCGCCCGGGCCCTTCCCCCGCTGCTTTGTTTCGTCCTTTTCGGGGTCCTCCCGGCCCAGGGTCCGGCCCGTCCCTGGAAAGGCTTCCATGTGATCCTCTGGGCCTTCGGCGACCCGGCCCCCCCGGGACTCGGGGGGAAGCTCCGGGAGCTTGGGGTGACGGCCCTGAACTGCGAATACGGAATTCCTTCCCCCTGGGTGAAGGCCTCGGGCCTTCCCTTCTACGTTGGGCACGCTTCGGGGAAGAGTTTCCTTTATATGGGGGAGCGGAACTGGAAGGCCGTCTTCGACCCTTGGTACAAGACCAGGAAGCCTTCCTTGCTGGTTCGCCGTCCCTGCCTGAGCGACCCCGGGGCCTTCGGCCGGGCGCGGGAGCGGCTCGTGAAGACTCTCTCCCTCCTTCCCGGGGGGCGGGTCCTCGCCCTCTCCCTGGACGACGAGATCTCGGCCACCCGTCTCATCGATCCCGTCGATTTCTGCCGGGGGCCGCACTGCCTGGCCGCCTTTAGGGCGTGGCTCCGGAAAAGATACGGCTCCCTGGAATCCCTCTCCTCGTCCTGGGGGAGGAATCTCGTTTCCTGGGAGGATGTGTTTCCTCCCCTGACCGACCGGGTCCGGAAGGCCTCCGATGGAAATCCCTACCCGGGAAACCTGGCCCGGTGGAACGACCACCTGGCCTTCCGGGACCACGTGCTGGCGGACCGGGTGGGCCGCCTCCTGGCGGTGGAACGTAAACTCGCCCCCGGGCTTCCCGGCGGATTTCTCGGCGGCCAGGCCCCCGCCGCGTGGGGAGGATACGATTGGTCCCTCCTGGCCCCCCCGGTCCGTTTCGTGGAGGCCTACGACATCGGCGGCGCCCGGGACGTGGTCGAGTCTTTCGTCTCGCCTGAAACGAAGCGCGTGGAGACTCTCTTCCTCGGTAAGGACCCGGACCTGGTGAAGGCCCGTTTCTACAGCATGCTGGCCCACGGGCTCTCGGGGACCATCCTCTGGTCTTCCAGGAAGTTCCTCGATTCCAAGGGCAGGCCCACCCGGAGCGCCTCCGCCCTGGCCCCGGCGCTCAAAAGGGCCGCCGGACCCTTGGGCCCGGCCCTGGCGGGCTCCCGCCTCGCCCCCGGACCGTGGCGCGTCGGGATCCTGGAGTCCCAGCCGTCGGTGCGCCTTCACTGGTGGAGGGATTCCCTGGCCGACGGAAAGACCTGGCCGAAGAGGTTCAGTTCCTTCGAGGCATCCCACTCCACCTCCATGGCGACCCGGGTCTCCTGGATCCGCCTGGTGGAAGACCTGGGCTTCCAGCCCCGGTTCTTTACAGAGAGAGACCTGGAACGGGGAGCCCTCGCCCGGGGTCTGGGTTCCCCTGGGCTCCTGGTTCTTCCCAGAACGGTCGCCTTGGGGGCGGAGGCCTGCAGGGCGATTCGGTCCTTCGTGGAGCAGGGGGGCGTCCTGGTCGCCGACGGGGAAACCGCCCTCTATGATCCGGAGCTTCATAGGAGGAAGAAGGGGGCCCTGGACGATTTGTTCGGCATCCGCCGGCCCTCGGATCCCTCGACGTGGGTTCCGAGCGACCGAAACGGGAGGGCCTTGGCTTCCTCTTTTTCCCCCGAGGGGCTTCCCATCCTCCAAAGGGGACTGGTTCCCATGGAAGGGACATCCTTCAAAGTTACGGCCGGGATGAACTGGGCCTTCTCCACCCGCCGGGGACAGGGCCGGGCCCTCTACTGGAACCTCTCCCTTTGCCCCTACGCTGCTCTCCGGGAGAAAGCCGGCCCCGAACGGGGGGTCCGGCTCGCCCGCCGGCTCCTGGCCGAGGCCGCCCGGGCCGCCGGGGTCCGCCCACCCTTCGAGGCGGAGGTCCTCTCCAAGGAAGAATCCTGGGTTCCCCTGGAGCGGCTGGCCAGGATTTCCCCCCGGGGGAAGAGACTCTGGGTGGTCCGGGTGAACCTTGGAAAGGAAGGTCTCCTGCGCTTGCCCCGGGGAAAGAGCCTTCCCGTAAGGATCTCTTCCGGCCGGGCTGTCCGCCTCAGGGATCTGGGGGAGGGAAAGGACCTGGGAAGGGGAAAGGCCTGGACCCTGGCCCTGGGCCCCTGGTCTTTCCTTTGCCTGGAGGCGGTCCCGTGAGGGGGGAGGTCACGGCACTGGCTGCGGACCTTCACCTGGCCCCCGGCGCCGGAGAGGAAGCCATCCGACTTCGTTCCCTCCTGGAGGCGGTCTCCCGCCGGGCCTCCCGCCTCTTTTTCCTGGGGGACCTCTTCGATTTCTGGGTGGGGAGGAACATGGAGAACTGGGAGCCCTGGGCGGCGGCGAGAGAGGCCTTGCGCTCCTCGCCGGTGCCTCTCTATTTTCTCCCCGGGAACCGGGATTACCTGGCCGGCCCGGGCCAGCTGGAAAGGATGGGAATCCATCTTTCGCCCGAGGAGACCCTCCTGGAGGGCCCGAAAGGAAAGCGTTGGCTCCTCCTTCACGGGGACCAGCTCTGCACTCGGGACCTGGCCTACCAGAGGGCCCGGAGGTTCCTTCGTTCCTTCCCCGTCCGGGGGATCACCAGGGTCCTTCCCTTCGGCTTGAAACTCCGGATCGCCCGCGCCTTGAGGCGCCGGAGCGCCCGTTCCCTGGTTTCCCGGGACCCGGCCTGCCTGGCTCCCACCCCGGAGGCCTTACGGACCCGCCTGGGCCGGGGTGTGGATGGTATTCTTTGCGGCCATCTCCACCAGGCGGGCCGTTTTTCCCTTCCCGGGGAGGAAGAGCCTGTTCTCTACGTCCTGCCCCCCTGGGTGGAGAGGGGGGAGTGGGTGCTCCTCGAAGGGGAGGGGCCCAGGCGGATCGGTCCCGGCGGCGGGGAGATTCCATGGCCTCCCCGGGAGGTTCTGAGGTGAAGAACGAGAAGATTCCCGTCGTCACCCTGGACGGCCCGGCTGGGTCGGGGAAGAGTTCTGTGGCCATGCGGGCCGCGGCCAGGCTGGGGTGGCGTTACCTGGATACGGGGGCCATGT
>JALUZX010000815.1 GCA_027011425.1 Planctomycetota bacterium | reverse complement strand
GTGTTTCCTGCGGGGTTCCCTGTCAAAGCACGGGGCTGCACAGGCGGGAGGATCCGGGAGTCCTGGGCTTTCCCTGCACGACCTTCGGGAGGCTTCGCCTCCCTCGGGCGTGCTCTTCACGGCTTTTTGTGAAGATCGGGGGGAAGGAGGGATTGCAGGGGTCGGATTTGATTCCGGGACGAGCGTCGGGGCGCCATCTGCAGTGTTTCCTGCGGGGTTCCCTGTCAAAGCACGGGGCTGCAAAGGCGGGCGAGCTTGGCGCTTACCTGGAACCAGCCGGGTTTTCTGTCGATCTCTCCCATGTCCAGTTCCCTGCAGCGGGAGAAGTCTTCGGCCAGCATCTCCTCCACGCGGCGGGCGAAATCCGGGTCGGCGAAAAGCAGGGTGATCTCGAAGTTGAGCCGGAAGGAGCGGTTGTCCAGGTTGGCAGTCCCCACGCCGGCCAGGTCGTCGTCCACGAGGAAGACCTTCTGGTGGAGGAAACCTTCCTTGTATTTGAAGACCCGGATCCCGAAGGGGAGGGTCTCCTCCAGGTAGGTGAAGGCCGCCAGGTGGACCAGGGTCTGGTCGGTCCTCTCGGGGAGCATGATCCGCACGTCCACGCCCCTCAGCACGGCGAGCTGGAGGGCGCCGATGACCTTTTCGTCGGGGACGAAGTAGGGGCTCACCAGCCAGAGGCGTTTTCTGGCCGAGTGGATGACCTGGGTGAACATGAGGCCGCAGGTGTCCAGGTCGTCCGCCGGGCCGCTGGGAAGGACGAGCACCCGGTTGCCCGGACGTTCCGCCGGGCGGGGCGTCCAGCAAAGAGGCGGGGCCTGGTGGGTCATCCAGAACCAGTCCTCCAGGAAGGCGAGCTGGACGCCGAGGACGGCCGGTCCTCTCACCTCCACGTGGGTGTCCCGCCAGGGGGAGAGCTTGGGATGGCGGTTTACGTATTCGTCGCCCACGTTGTGGCCCCCCACGAAGGCCGCCTCCCCGTCGACCACCACGATCTTCCGGTGGTTGCGGAAGTTCACCTGGAAGGGCTTCCCCCTTCCCTTGACCCGGCCCGTGAACCCGGCCGTCAGGATTCCTGCGGCGTGCATGGGCTCCAGGTAGGAGCGGGGCAGGTGATAGCTCCCGATGGTGTCGTAGAGGAAATAGACCCTGACCCCCCTGCGGGCGGCCCGGACGAGGTGCTCCCGGAATCTCCTCCCGAGTTCATCGTTTCTCACGATGTAGAACTGGGCCAGGATGTAGTCCCGGGCGGAATCCAGGGCTTCGAAGACGGCCTGGAAAGTCGCCTCCCCGTTTACCAGGAGGCGGGTGGAATTGCCCCCCGAGAAAGGGATCCGGGCCAGCCTTTCCAGGGCCGGGAAACGTTCTTCCCCCGGGGGGAATTCGGCCCGGATGCCTCCCCCGTGGGACTCCCGGGCCAGGCTGAAGATGTGCTGGATCTGCTGGTTCCCCCGGCGGCGGGCCTCCACGTAGCCGTAGAACTTCCGCCCCCCGAAGACCAGGTAGAGGGGCAGGGCCAGGTAGGGAAAGATCACCAGGGAAAGGGACCAGGCGATGGCGCCCTGGGAGGTGCGGGAGTGGAAGATGGCGTCCAGGGCGGCCAGGGCCCCCAGGCCGTGGAGGGCCGCGGCGAGGACACCGAAGACCAAGGGAAGGAGCTGGGACACCTGTTCCTCCGGGAAGAAGGGGGCATTATCCCGGGGAGGAGGCGGGGGAGAAAGGCGGGCCTTGTGCTTTCGCTTTTCCCGCCCCAGGGATTATTTTTCGGCCCGGCCCTTCCGGGCCGAGAGGATGAAGTGCGGACATGGCGGAATGGCTTCTCCAGATTCCCGGGAACTTCTGGGAGGTCCTGGCCGAGATGGCCCCCTACCTCCTCCTGGGGTTCCTGGTGGCGGGGTTTCTTTCGGTTCTGCTCCCCCCGGCGGCGGTGGAACGCCACCTGGGGGGAAAGGGCTTTCTTTCCATCCTCAAGGCCTCGGCCTTCGGGGTTCCTCTTCCGCTTTGTTCGTGCAGTGTGATCCCCGTGGCCGCCTCCCTTAGAAACCACGGCGCCGGCCGTGGCGCCGTGACGGCCTTTCTGGTCTCCACGCCACAGACGGGGGTGGACAGCATCCTGGCGACCTACGCCCTCCTGGGGCCGGTCTTCGCCGTCTTCCGCCCCCTGGCGGCCCTGGTGAGCGGCCTCCTTGGGGGAAGCGCGGTTTCCCTCCTGGAAGGGCCGGCGGAGGAGGGAAGTCATTCCGGGGAGACTTCGGCCGAACCGGCGGGCCGGGCCTGTCACGGGGGGTGCTGCGAGGAGGAGGCGAAAAAAAGGAACTTCCTGGCCGGGGCCTTCCGCTACGGTTTCGTCACCCTTCCGCGGGAGATCGGGGGGCCTCTCCTTGCGGGCCTTCTCGCGGCGGCCCTCATCACGGCCATCCTTCCCAAGGATTTCTTCTCAGGCCTGGTCCCCCCCGGCCCGCTCCAGGTCCTGCTTCTCATGGCGGCGGGGGTGCCCGTCTATATCTGTGCCACCGGATCGATTCCCGTGGCGGCGGGCCTCATCCTGGCCGGCGTCTCCCCCGGCGCGGCCTTCGCGCTGCTCATGACGGGACCCGCCACCAACGCGGCCACGGTGGGGACGATCTGGAAGATCATGGGGAAGCGGACCTGCCTGGTCTACCTGGGTTCCATGCTGGCCGGCGCGTTCTTCGGCGGTCTCCTCCTGGACCAGCTGGTTACGCCCGGAGAGATCGAGAGCGTCGTGGCGGGAGGGACGGGGCCTGGGATCGCGGCGCACCTTTCCGCGGCGGCCCTGCTCCTTCTTCTGGCCTGGGGATACATCGATTCCCGGCAGGCGAAATGAAAGAGTAGAGAGGGATGTCTCAGAAGGGGGAGAAGCCCGCTTCGTTCCAGTATTCCCTGGAGAGTTCCCTGTAATGCCGGTCCAGGAGGTTCCAGTGGCGCTCTTCCCACCCGGCGAGCCACTTGAAGAATTTCTTCTCCTTGGGATCTTCCACCTTGTCGGCAGCGGCCTGGTAGAACTTCCGGGCGTCCATCTCCAGGTTCATTGCCCTTCTCAGAACGGTAAGTTCCGAGGCGGCCCTGGCAGGGTCGGCCTGGGAGGGGAAATCCGGAGCCGGAGGTGAAGTTTCTTCCGGCGCGGTGACATCCTCTCCCCCTTCCTCCAGGTGCCGCTCGATCAGGTCCACGTGTTCCTTTTCCCAGCGGGAGAGCCACTCCAGGGTGGATTTCACTGGTCCCGGAGCGGCGCGGCGGGCCTGGTCTTCGTAGAAATCCCTGGCTTGTTTTTCCATTTCCAGGGCGACGAGGAGAATTTTTTCCATCTTGGACATGGCAGGGCTCCCGTGTCGGTGGACGTGGAGGGGGACCCGGTCATGATTGGCCATGATCCTCCACAGAACAAGGCCCCGGCCCGTCCCGGGGAGAAATCAATTCTCCCGCTGGACCACCTGGTCGTAGATGGACTCCATCCTGGCCTTGTGCTCCAGTTCCTCCGCGGCCAGGCCTTCCAGGATCTTCTTCAGCTCCTCGTCCCGGGCGAAGGCCTTGAGGCCTTCGTACATCTCGTAGGCGTCCTTTTCCGCCCGCATGGCGATGATCAGGCCTTCCTGGAGGGTGATGTCCTCCCGGAAGACGGGCTCTCCCAGGACCTCGGTGAGGTTCATCTGGGGGGTCCCCTGCCCGGAGAAGCCCGAGAGCTTTCCGGACTTGATGGCCTTGAGCTTGGCCTCGTGCTTACGTTCTTCCCCAACCATCTCCCGGAAGAACTTGCGGGCCACTACGTCGGTGCTCTTTTCCGCCATCAACCCGTAGAAACGGCCGGCTTTCTGCTCCTGCCGGACGGCGAAATCCAGGACCTCTTGGATGGAATTGAATTCCATATCTGTAATTTCCTCTTTTGTCAGGACTTGGAGACCGAGAGCCCCTCCAAGGTGAACTGCTGAATTCCTTCCACCGCCTTCAACCCGTCGGCGATGGCCGAGATGGCGTCGGCCGTGGAGTTCACCAGGTCTCCGCCGGCGAAGATGCCCGGCCATTGGGTCATGCCCGTCTCGTCCACCTCGACCCAGCCCCGGGAGGTAACGACCTTTTCGGCCACTTCCTCGGGCATCCACTCGAATTCGCCCTTCTGGCCGATGGCCACGATCACCCGGTCCACCTGGAGGTGGTTTTCCACGCCCTCGATCAGCTTGGGCTTGGGGCGGCCGCCGGGCCTGTCGGGAGGCACCATCTCGGCCGGGCCCCAGATGAAATCCAGTTTTCCGTTTTCCAGTTTTTCCACGCGAAGCGGGATGGACTGGGTGACGAGTTCGATGCCCTCGGCCTCGGCGTCCTCGATCTCCTCGTCGTCGGCGGGCATGTCCTCCCGCCTGCGGCGGTAGGCGATGGTCACCTCGGCCCCGAGCCTGCGGGAGACCCGGGAGGCGTCGATCGCCACGTTTCCTCCGCCCACGACGACCACCGACTCTCCGACTTCCACCTTCTTGCCCACGTGGTGGTCCCGCAAGAGGTCCAGGGCGTAGATCACGCCCTCCAGGTCCTCGCCGGGAACGCCGAGCTTGTAGGGTTTCATGAGGCCCGTGCCGAAGAAGAGGGCGTCGTTCTCTTCGAGCAGGCGGCGGAACTCGTCTTTTTCGACCCTGTGGTCGGTCACGATCTTCACCCCCGCCTTCTTGAGCAGGTCCACCTGCTTTTCAAGGGAGGGCATGGGGAACCGGTACTTGGGGATTCCGAAGAAGGTGGCCCCGCCGAGCTGGGGCAGGGCCTCGTAGATGGTGACCTCGAAGCCCCGGACGGCCAGGTAGTAGGCCACGGTGACCCCCGAGGGACCTCCACCCACGACGGCGACCTTCTTGCCCTCCCCCACCCTCTTCACCTCGGGGTGGAGGACTTTTGCGAAGTCCTCGAATTGTTCCGTGGCGAAACGTTTCAGCCAGCGGATGGCGAGGGGCTCGCCCTGGATCCCCACGGAGCAGACTCCTTCGCACCGGCGGGTGCAGACCTTGCCGCACATCTCCGGCATGGGGTTGTTGTCGTAGATGAAGTCCAGGGCCTTTTCGAAATCACCGTCCCTGATGGCGCCGATATAGTCGGGGATGTGCATGTGGGCCGGGCAGGCCGCCACGCAAAGACCGCAGGAGACGCACCTGGCGGCTTCCTTGCGGGCTTCCTCCACGGAGTAGCCGACCACCACCTCCGCCCAGGTCTTGATCCTCTCCTTGGGATCGAGCATGGGCATGGGGACCCGGTCCTTGACGATGAGGGAGAAGCCTTCCTCCTGGCGCCAGCCTTTCTCCGAGCCGTCCCAGGGCTTGGCGTCCACCCCGGGCGTGTAGCGGCACTTCTCCGGGTCTTTCTCCACCCAGGTGTATTCGTTGGACATCCCCAAGGAGCCGGTGGTGCAGACGTCCACGCAAAGGGCGCACCAGCAGCAGCGGCCGTAGTCGATCTTGGGCCTGAGCCCCGAGTCCCCCTTGACCGGGTCCTTCACGGGGACCATGTCGATGGCGGCGTTCTGGCAGATGTCGGCGCAGGTCCCGCAGCCCACGCACTTCTCCACGTCGTTGATGTGCCATCCCCGGTAGCGGTCCGCGCCGGGCCGCATGGTGTCCTTCATGGGGATGGTGTAGGGCTTGGAGAAGGCCTGGACCCAGGCGTTGAAAGGCTGAAGAACGTGCTTGAGGCTCATGCTCTCACCTCTCGATTTCCGGAGGGCAGACCTGGAGGGACACCATCAAGGGAGCCAGGTCGGCGATATTGGTTCCGGGGATCAGGCGCTCCAGGAGGGAGACTCCGTGGACGTAGGAGGGGCCCCGGACGTGCACCCTCCTGAGCTTCTTAGAACCGTCGGTCACCACGTAGTAGCCCATCTCGCCCCGGCTGGATTCGGCCCGCACGTAGGTCTGGCCCACGGGGATGGTCCACTCCAGCATGTTGGGAAGCTCGGCGCAGTAGGGGCCCTCTTTGGGCATCCTGGCCAGGATCTGGCGGATCAGGTCGATGGACTGCTGGATCTCGCGGCGGCGCACCATGGCCCGGGCGAAGATGTCCGAGCCCTCCTCGGTGACCACGTCGAAGTCCAGTTCTGCGTATTTTTCGTAGGGCTCGTCCTTGCGGACGTCCTTGGGGATTCCCATGGCCCGGATCACCGGCCCGGAGATCCCCATCTCGAAGGCCCACTCCCGGGGGACCACGCCCACGCCCATGGCGCGCTTGCGGAACACGGCGGAGCCGAAGATCACGTCGTCGATCAGCGGGAGCTTGGACTCGATGGTTTTCAGGGTCTGTTCCATGCGCTCCGCGAAACCCTCGGGCAGGTCGCGGCGCACCCCGCCGTAGACGATGTACATGTGGTAGACCCGCCCGCCCGTAAGTTCCTCGAACCGGTCCAGAACGAGGTCCCTCAAGGCGATCATCCACTGCGGCGCCGGCCCGAGGCCCATGGAGCCTGCGTGGCCGCCGAGCACCATGAGCATGGCCCCGAGTCTGGACATCTCCAGCACGAGGGTCCGGATCCAGCGGGCCTTCTCGGGGACCTCCCGGTCCAGGCCCGAGAGTTCCTCCAGGGCGGAGGCCAGGAGCCATTCGTTGGTGTCCGGCTCGGGCACGCAGATCCGGCAGACGATGGGGAAGGACTGGATGTAGAGCCTTCTCTCCATGAGTTTTTCGAAGGCCCGGTGGAGATAGCCCACGTGGGTGATTCCCCGGGTCAGGGTGTCGCCGTCCAGCCAGGTCTGGACGGACATGTTGCCCGTGATTCCCGGGTGCTGGGGGCCGAACCAGATCTGGACTTCCTTGGATCTCTCCCTGGTCTCAGTCATGGAGATATCCCTTCTCGCCGAATTTCTCGCCGATATAGGTCCTGGTGTCGATATGCTTCCTTCCCTCCCTGCCGGGGATGTGCTTCTCCACGAAGGCCACGGTGTCGAAGTCCCGCCGCATGGGAGGAATGTCCTTCCACCCCTCCAGGATGAAGGGGACCCCCTGGCGGGGGGAGCCGGGGAAGGAGACGCCGAACATCTCGTTGATTTCCTGCTCGTAGGTGACCGCCTGGGGCCAAAGACCGCTCACCGTCTCGGCCGCGGGGTTCTCCCTGTCGATCCGGGAGCAGATCATGAGGCGCTCTTCCGTTTCCGGGTTTCCCAAAAGCCAGGTGAGCTGGAACTCGCCCTGCTCGATCCAGTCCACCGCCGAGAGATGGACCAGGGTGACGTATCCCCTGTGCTCCTTGAGCCACGTGAGCAGGGGCACCGCCTTGGCGGGCTCGATCCCCACCTGGGCGAGCTTGGGCCTCTGGACCCTCTCCCAGATCGGCCCGAAGCGTTCCTCGATCTCTTTCAGTATCTCTTTCATCGGGCCCTCACCAGTTGTATTCCGGAAGATCCCAGTCGGTGATGATCTTCTTCTGGTTTTCCTTGTACCAGTCCAGGTTCTCCATGTAGTGGCGCCAGCCGTCGGCCTCGCCCTTCTTGATGCGCCGCATCAATTCCTGGAAGCCCGCGACCAGGGCCTCGGGCCTGGGCATGCAGCCGTTGATGTAGACGTCCACGGGAAGGTAGAGGTCCAGGCGGTTGATGGTGTTGTAGGAGTCCCAGTACATCCCGCCGTTGATGGTGCACGAGCCCAGGGCCACGATCCACTTGGGGGAGGGCATCTGTTCGTAGGAGCGGATGACCCGCTTGAGGCTCTTGACGGCCAGGTAGCCCGAGACGATGAGCACGTTGGACTGGCGAGGCGTGGGGCGCATGGCGATTCCCAGGCGCTCCATGTCGAACCGGGCCGTGGCCAGGGGCCTCAGCTCGATGGCGCCGCAGCCCGTCCCGTAGGCCATCACCCAGAGCGAATTCGCCCGGAACCAGTTCTTGATCCTGGCCAGGGCCTCCTTGTAGGAGGGCGCCTGGGGCTTCATTTCCTCGCCCAGGAAGCAACCATCCCCCACGGGGGCGTGGGGACGCGAGCCCTGGGGAGGACCACCGAGGGGAGGCTCGGGTTTCACGATCTTGTCGTCCACGGATAACCTCCTAGAAGAGCATCACGGCGAGCACGGCGGCCACGCCGGCGGCCGTGGGCCAGCCGAGAAAGAACCGGACGGCCTGTTCCGTCCGGAACCTGGGGAAGACGGCCCCCACGAAGATGGACCAGAAGTAGATGAAAAAGACCTTGACGATCGCCGCGAGGATCGTAGTGGCGCCGCCCAAAAAGAGGTCCATGTAGAGGACGCACTTGGCCACGCCGAAGATGGCCCGGCCCGACATCATGGCGGACATGAAGGCCGAGTTGTACTCCGTGGGCGGGCCGATGGGGATCTCCTGGGGAGCCAGGACGATGTCGAAGGGGGAATACATGTTCATGCCCAGGAAGGCCAGGAAGGCCGCCACGGCCGCCAGGGGATTGGTAAAGAGGAACCAGTGCCCGACCCCCCCCTGCTGGGCGGCGACGATCTGGTGGACCGAAAACGATCCCGTCTGGGCCGCGATGGCCACCACGGCCAGGGAGAAGGGGAGTTCGTAGGCGGTCATCTGGGAGAGGCCGCGGGTGATGGCCACAACCGAGTGGGGATGCCCCCCTTCTGCGGCGCCGAGCGCCATGCCGAGACAGCCGAAGAACATGAAATACATGACCATCAGCAGGTCCCCGTTGAAGGAGAAGTTGTCGAATCGGGGATCGCCGAAGACCACCGGGATGAGCAGGAAGAGCCCGATGGCCCCCGCCGCCCGGAAGACCGGGCCCAGGTAGAACATGTATCCGTGCCAGGTGGCGGTCCTCTGGAAGATGACCTTGAAGAGGTCCAGGTAGGGCTGGTATACGGGAGGCCCGATCCTTCCCTGGATCCTGGCCATGACCTTGCGGATGATGCCGCCGATCACCAGCCCGTAGGCGATGGCTCCCACCACGGAGACGACCACCCAGAAGAGCTTGGGAAGGAGACTCAATTCGGAGGGGCTCATTTGGCTTTACCTCCCGGAAGGATGCCGGGCCGGGGGGCCTGGACGCCCACCTCTGCGGGCCGGGCCTTCCGTGGAACGGGGACGATGTAACCGGTCTTGCCGCCCGGGGCCTTGGACGAGGAGGAGGCCGGGGCGGGGAAGATGAAGAGAACCAGGAAGAGGACCACGCCCAGGGCGTAGAGGATGTAGGTCTGCCCGTCGCCGGTATAGAGCCTCCGGCCCGCCTCGGCCAGGGAGAGGACGCTCTCGGAGAAGCTCTTCCAGAAGGCCTTGACCCTGGGAAGGAGAACCGGGGAGTAGGCCCTCTCGAAGGGCCGGAAGAAATTCTGCGCGTATTGGATCTCCTCCGGGGGCGGGGGCACCTCGCCCGAGTAGACGATGTCGAGCTGTTTCACCTTGGTCGTGTGCTTGGGGAGGAAGAAGAGGATGCCTGCCAGGACGATCACCGCCAGGACCACCACCATGGACATGACCCCCATGGCGTGGAAGTAGCCGAGATCGGTGGCCAGCTCCGTCGCGGTGGCGGTGGTGAAGGCGGCCTTTCCGAAGAAGGCCTTTACGGCCTCCTGGATGGGAACGAGCACCGTGCCGGGCGCCACGGAGAGAAGCATGATTCCGGCGATCAGGATCCACTGGGAGAGGACCACGGCCTTGGGGGCCTCCCGGATCTCCCGGTGTTCGCGCTTGAGCTGGCCCAGGAAGATGGAGTGGATGAGCTTGAAGAGGTAGGGGAAGGCCAGGATGGAGGCGAACATGGCGAGGGCCGTGAGGAGATACCATCCCTTCTGGATCCCCGCCTGGTAGAGGAGCCATTTGCCGGCGAAGCCCGAAAGGGGCGGGACGCCGGAGAGGGTGATGATTCCGATCAGGACGGCGAAGAAGGAGAAGGGCATCCTGGTGATGAGCCCTCCCAGGTCGCTGAGGCTCCTGGTTCCGGTCCGGTAGATCACCCCGGCGATGGTGACGAAGAGGAGTCCCTTGAAGAGAAGGTGGTTGAGGCTGTGGTAGAGGGCGGCCGTCCACCCCAGCGAACTCATCATGGCGAAGCCCAGGACGATGTAGCCCACCTGGCCGAGCGAAGAGTAGGCCAGGAGTTTCTTCATGTCGTCCTGGAAGACGGCCAGCAGGGTCATGCCGAAGGCCGTAAGCCCGCCGATCCAGCCCAGCACCCAGGCGGGGTCCAGGGTCCCCAGCGTGGTGGTCACACCGGGAAGGGCGATTTTCGCCGCTACGGCCAGAAAGGCGAAGACGGGGATCTTGGAGATGACGCCCGAGAGGAAGGGCGTGAAGACGTCGGGGGCCTCGGAGTAGGACTCGGGGGCCCAGATGTGGGCGCCCCAGGAGCCGACTTTTACGGCCAGGCCGGCGGCCAGGAGGATCCACGCCCAGAGAGCCGTATTTCCCCTGAGGGCGCCCAGGCCGGAAATCGTGACCGCTCCCCCGGCCACGGCGGTCATCAGCCCGCCGAGGACCAGGAAACCGGCGGCGCCGGAGAAGAGAATGTAGAGATAGGACGCGGCCGGGCCTTTTTTGCCCTGGCGGACCAGGAAGTAGGAGGTCCAGGTCATCAGTTCCCAGCCGGCGAAGAAGCCCAGGAGGGAGTCCGTCTTCAGGACGATGAGGAGGGAGCCGGCCAGGAGGAGGAAGAGGCCGTGGTAGTTGCGGTGAAGGGCGGGGATCCCGAGCCGTGCCAGGGAGAAGACCAGGGCGCCGATCACGACCAGGCTCGTGAAAAACCCGCTGAGCGTATGGAGCGCCAGGGCGCCCGAAGAGTAGAGGAGGATCGAGCCCAGGAGCACCGCCAGGAAGGAGAGCCCCGCCTGGACCCTCTCGGGAAGGAAGGCCGCGGCCAGCAGGATGCCGCCGGCCCACATCCAGAGCCAGGCCTGGGAGGACACTCCCAGGGCGGGGCCGTAGAGGGCGCGGATCCCGAGGACCAGTCCGATGGCCGTGAAGATGGCCGGCGGCGCGGAGAGGGAGAAGGGCACGACCTCGGACCGGGCCGGCTCGACGCCCCGGGCCGACTCCTTGAGCCACCGGAAGTAGTAGACGAACTCAAGGAGGGACCCAAGAAGGAGGGGAAGGATCCACCAGGCGTAGGGGCTCCGTGCCATCCCGGCCAGGGCGTACCACTTGCCCCAGAACCCGGGGAAGGGCGGAAGTCCCGCGATGGCGAGCACGGAGGCGCCGAAGAGGATCCGCAGGAGGGGATTGTTTGCGAAGGCCCCCCTCCAGCCGCCGATCTCCTCTTCCTCGTGGATGCCCGTGAACCAGAGCAGGGAGGCCTTGGCCAGGGTGTGGTTGAGAAGGAGCAGGCCCAGGGCGGCCAGGGTCACCACGTGGTTGCGGAGCAGGGGAAGCATGAAGACCAGCAGGCCCACCTGGGCGGAGGAGGAGTAGCCCAGCATGCGGCGGACCTTCTTTTGTCTCGTGGCGAAGAGATTGCCCAGCACGAAGGTGGCCATCCCGGAGGTCATGATCACCCCTTCCCAGGCGGCGCCGCCGAAAAGAGGGAGGATCTTCCAGAAGGCGAAGAGCACGGCGTTCAGGGTGGTTCCCACGATGAGAGCCATCACCCCAGGTTCCACCCCTTCGTAGAGGTCGATGGCGGGCCCGTTGAGGGGGAAGCCCTTGAGTTCGATCACCATGCACACGAACAGGAAGACCAGGGCGGCCGCGGCCCCGCCGGTGAAAAGGGCCGGGAGCTTGGCGGCCATGTCCGCCATGTTGAGGGTCCCCGTGGTCTTGTAGAGGAAGGCGATCCCCAAAAGCAGCAGCACCGAGGCGATCCCGCCGAGGATCATGTACTTGAAGCCCGCCTCCAGGGCCTTCTTCTCTTTTCCGAGGAGCACGATGGCGAAGGTGGAGATGGAGGTGATCTCCAAAAAGACGAACATGTTGAAGATGTCGCGGGTCAGCGTGAGGCCCGCCGTGCCCGCCAGCAGGAGGACCTGGAGCACGATGGAGCGGATACTGGGCTTCTCTTCCCGCGGGACCAGGTAGAGGGCGGCGCAGATGCCGGTGATTCCCGCCAGCGAGAGGATCACCGCCTCGGCGAGCCCCATGTGGAGGTTGATGCCGACCGGCGGCGGCCAGCTCGCGGTGATGATGTCCTTGGCCGCCACAGTTCCCTTGTGGAGGGCCAGGGCCCAGGAGGCGGCGGCGCCCGTGTAGAAGACCAGGGTCAGGAAGTGGACCCACCGGGAGGCGGCCCTGCCCAGGCGGTCCACCAGGGGAAGGAGAAAGGCGATCCCGAGAGGGACGGCGATGAGCAAGATGGGGTCTACCACTTCAGCCTCCCGAATTCCCGGATGTCCAGGGTCTTCTTCTGGGCGTAGAGCCTGATGACGTAGGAGAGCATGAGGGCCGTGGTGCCGAGGCCGATGACGATGGCCGTGAGCACCAGGGCCTGGGGGACGGGGTCCACCAGGTTGGCGGCGTTGACCGTCTCCTTGGCCCGGTCGGCGAAGAAGGACGTCTTGTCCACGATGGGGGCTTCACGGCCCGGGGTATAGCCGATCCCGATGAGGAGGAGGTTGACCCCCGTCTCCACGATGTCCAGGGCGAGGACCATCTTGAGGATGTTCCTCTTGAGCAGGACGCCGCCGAGCCCGACCAGGACCAGGGCCAGGGCGGTTCCGATGTAGACCATGGTGATGTCCATCAGTGTCCTCCTCCCTCCGGGGCTGGCTCGCGGATCATGATGTCCAGGAGGGTCGAAAGCTCGGCCCCCACTTTGAGGCCGATCAGGATATAGATGATGGGGATCACGCCGGCGGAGAAGAGCCGGTTCCACGTCCCCAGCGGAAGGACGCCCTTGTTGGCCAGGAAGGATCCGGCCACGACCAGCCCCACCAGGCCCACCAGGGCGTATCCGAAGCCCGAGAGGGACTCCAGCCAGGCCAGCAGGTCATGGGAGAGTTCCCGGTCTCTCCTGGCCAGGATCAAGAGGAGGACCCCCGAGGCGATGACCGATCCTCCCTGGAAGCCTCCCCCCGGGGTCAGGTGGCCGTGGACGAAGATATACGCCCCGAGCAGAAGGATGGACCCGAAGAGGAGGTTGGCGCCGGTGTTCAGGATGGGGCTCGCCGGGACGGGGGAATACTTGGGGGTCCCTTCCCGGCGGCGGAGGATGAAGCCCACCCCCATGACCGAGAGGAAGAGCACCGTCACCTCCCCCAGGGTGTCCAGGCCCCGGTAGTTGACCACGATGGAGGTCACCAGGTTGGAGCCCCGGTTGTCGGCGATACCGTGGGTGGCGTAATAGTCCCCCACGGCGCCGTTTCCCGGCTTGGAGGCCATGGGGACCAGGCCGGCGAAGAGAAAGGCCAGGACCAGGAGGGCGAGGATGGCGAGAACCTGTTTCATCTTTCCTCCTCCTCGGTGCGGCGGATGGCGATGAGAAAGATGACCGTCGAGAGGGCGGCGCCGATGGCCGCTTCCGTCATGGCCACGTCGGGGGCCTTCATCCTCACGAAGAGGTAGGAGACGATCAGCGAGACCACCCCGGCCAGGATGGCCGCGGCCACGAGCTTTCGGGTGACCATGGCCGCCACGGCGCAGATCACGGTGAGAACGCAGAGAAATACGTCCAGGTAGATCATGACTCCACGGCCTCCCCCCCTTCCGGGGAAAGATCCTCCGCCAGGGCGTCCGAGACGGATCCCTCCGTCAGGGGGACGCCCGCGCCGTGGGCCGCCCGGGCCAGGGCGTGGGAGGAAAGGGGATTGGTGACCAGCACGAAGAGGGCGATCACCCCGATCTTCAGGGCCCAGGAGGGGTGGTAGAGGGCCAGTCCCGCCAGGGTCAGGATGTTGCCCAGGGTGGTCGCCTTGGTGCCGGCCTGCATCCGGTTGTAGAGGTCGGGCATCCGCACGATCCCGAGAGCCCCGAGAAAGAGGAAGAGGGCCCCAAGAAGGGTGAGGAGGGCGCCGGCGAGATGGTGGGCCGCCATGTCACACCCCCTTCTCGAAGTAACGGGCCAGGGAGACCACGCCCAAAAAGGAGAGGAGGCCGTAGACCAGGGCCACGTCCAGGTAGATGGCTCTCCCCGTCATGACCGCCGCCCCCACCAGCAGGGGGATCGTGATCAAGGTGAGCACGTCCAGGGCCACGGCCCGGCTGGGCGGACAGGGCCCCTTGAGGAGGCGGTAGCTCGCCAGCAGGACCCCGATCCCCGCCAGGACCAGGGCAAGTTCGAGGATCACGTCAGCCACAGATCACCTCCAAGTATTTCTCGAAGCCCGCGGCGATCTTTTCCGTCGCGGCCTGCACGTCCTTGGTCTCCACGTCGATCCAGTGGATGTAGAAGTCGTCGCCCCTGACATCCACGGTGAGCGTGCCGGGGGTGAGGGTGATGGAATTGGCCAGGATCATCTTCCCAAGCGGGCTCTTGAGCCGGGTCTTGATCTTCACGATGCCCGGGTTGATGGGAAGGCTCGGCGAGACCACCCGGCGGGCCACGTCCAGGTTGGAGCGGACGATGGCGAAGAAGAGATAGAAGACATAAATGATGGAATAAAGGATCCTCTTTGGGGCCAGGAGGCAGTTGATGGGCGTGGTGAAAGGCTCTCCCTTGGAGAGGAAGGCCACGAAGAAGGCCACCACCGCGCCGGCGATCATCTCCTGGGGGTCGAAGCTCTGGACCAGGACGAGCCAGAGCGCCCAGTAGAAGAGGGTTGCGATGGAGATCGAGCGCCATCGACGATCCATGTCAGGACTCCTTTGCCTCGAAAACGGACCGGGTCTTGAACTGGGGAAGTTCCGCCGAGAGCCCCTGGAGGAACTCCATGGTCTTCCTCACCGCCGGGTGGGCGATCCGGTAGTAGACCCGGCTTCCTTCCCGCTGTTTCGCGATGAACCCGGCCAGGAGAAGGTTCTTGAGCTGCTGGGAGACGGTGGACTGCTTCTCCTTGGTGGCCTCCACCAGCTCGGTGACGCAGGCGGACCCTCCCGCCAGGCGGCAGAGGATCTTGAGGCGCACGGGGTTGGCGAAGTGGGCCATGAAGTCCCGCATCACGTAGCAGTTGAGTCCGATCTCCACAGGTTGGCTCCAGGGCCGAGGTATCACGAAATCATGATTCAATGAAAAGCCCGGCCCGGAGGGGAATTTCACGGGAGGGGAGGAAAATCCATTTTCTTTCCCCTCCCCTGCTCCCTCTTTCTTCCTGCCCCGAGGACAGGGGAAGGAAAGGGGCGGGCAGGTTCCCGGCCCTTGGTTTTGAAATAATGTAGGCCCGCCTGCGAAATCCGGGGTCCGCGGCTCGGATGAAGTTCAGACCGGCCTTCCAACATCCAAGGAGGCAGCCATGCAGTTCATGAAAAGAAAAGGCACCTTTCTTTGCGCGGCCCTGGCCCTGGCGGGGACGGCCCTCCTTCCCGCCCAGGAGGCGAGCCGGGTCACCAGGCCCCCGGCCCGGGCGGTGGACCTCCTCCCCGCCTCTTCCAGGCTTGTGGCCCGAACTCCTTTTCCCGCAAGGACCTGGGAACTCATGAAGGCCCATCCCTTGTGGAAGCTCTACGGCCAAGGGGAGCGGGGGCGGATCCTGGAGGAGACGATCCAATCCCTGGCGGAGAGGCTGAAGAACCAGGCGGAAAGAAAGGCGGGCCCCCAGGTCCTGGAGCAGGCGGGGGTCTTGTTCAAAAAGTTGGGGACCGTTTTTTCCGGGGAACTCCGGCCCAGGCGCCTCTGGTGGGCCCTAACCCCCTTCGGCCTGGGCGGGGGAGGAGGGAGGAGCGCCCGGAGGCCCAGGCGGGTGGCGATCAACTTCAACCCGGGGGCCCTCCTTCTCCTGGAATACCCGGAAGCCAAGGAAGGGGACGCCGGGAAGGCCTTGGAGGCGTTGAAAGAAGCCCTTCTCCAGGGAAAGGGAGCGATCTGGAATTTTCAGGCCCAGGAGGTCGCCTTCCACGGGCGGAAGTTCCTGGCCTTCCGTCTCCAGGTCGGGTCCAGGGGCGGAGATGTCTTTTTTCTGGGAAGGTTCGGCCGGTTTCTGGCTGTGAGCTTCCTCAACCCCTGGCCGCTCTTCGAGGTGGAGAACGTCTCCCGCGGGGCCGCGCCTTCCCTGGCGGAAAAGCCCTGGGCCGGCGTCCTGGAGGGAGCCCCGGCGGACCGGGAGGTCCTTGTTTTGGACCCGAGCTTCATCCCCTGGTGGTGGATTCCCGAGCCTTTGCCCCTGGCCCGGACGGAGTTGGGACTCCCCCAGGTGCAGTGGCTCCAACTGGAGTGGGATCCCTCTACGGGGAAGACGGACCTCCTGGCCAGGACGAAGAAGCCTGTCGGGGGCTACCTGGCCTCCCTGGCCCGGAGCCTGGATCCTGACGAGTTCGCCCGGTTTCTTCCGAGCGATACGGCGGCCTTCGCCGTGATTCCCTTCGACTGGCCGGGCCTGGCCGGTCCTTTGAAACCTCTCCTGGAAGAGGCCTCCCGCCAGGGCTTGATCCCTTCCGGCATCCCCATGGAGAAACTGGTCACCGGGTTTGCCGGGGACTCCCTGGTACTCTCCCCCATGCCGGTCCTTTCCGGGGCCAGGGGCATCGGTTTCGCCCTCCGGTTCAACAGGGGGATTCCCGTCCCCGACGTGATGATGGCCGTCCGGTTGACCCCGGAATTCCTGGAGAGGGCCCGGGCCTTCGTGGAGGACCAGGTCAAACGGCGTCCCAGCGTAAAGGCTTATACGATCAAGGGGCTTCGGGTCTACCGGGGTCCCTGGCTCGGGGGGATCACCTTTCTCTTCAAGGACAACTGGGCCTTCGTCTTCCCCAGGCCGGGAATGACCCGGGGATTCCTGCCGGCCCTGGCCGGGAAGAAGCCCTCCCTGGCCGCCGGGGACCAATATCAGGCATTCCGGAAAACCAATCCTTCGAGCCCCGCCCTTGCCTTCTATTACGTGGACGGCCTCAGCCTCCTCAGGACCGGGGAAAACACGGCCCGGGTTTTTCTTGCCCTGGCCAACATGTTCATCCGGGTCCCCGGCCTGGAGGGGCTGTTGCACACCGACGAAGAGTTTTCCGAGGCGGGTCTCCATGGTTACGGGGGCGGACTTTTCCTGGAGAAATCGGGCATCGCCTGGCGTTCCGATTTCCCCTTTTCCCCCTTGAATCTCATGGCCTTCATGGATGCCGGGTCCTGGGCCGTCCTCGGCGCCGCCATCCTTCCTCCCCCGCCCGCCGGCAAAGGCCTCTGATTCCGCCGAAAGGCCTCCGCCCCGGCCCTCCCGGCCGGGGCGGAGGC
>JALUZX010000814.1 GCA_027011425.1 Planctomycetota bacterium | reverse complement strand
GCCCCGGGTCCCGGGACCCTGCCTCTCCCACTCCCTCCCGTCTCCGCTCCCCGCTTGAAAAGCGCGGCCCCGGAGGGGGAAGCCGGCGGGAAGAACGGAGGCAATCCCGGGGAAGCGTCTTTTCCCAGGAAACCCTTCCACTGGATCTACGCCCCCGAGCTTGCGGACAGGGAGGCCATGGAGAGAGCCTGGCCCAGGCGGGCCCTCTTGAGGGGCCTGGCGGGCAAGGTCACCCTGGAGGTCACCGTGGGGCCGGACCTGCGGGTCCGTTCGGCACGGGTTGTCTCCGCCGACCCGAGGGGGGTCTTCGAAAAAGCGGCGATCCGCATGGTGCTCCGCTGGAGGGGCTCCAGGCCGGGGGTCTTTCTCCAACCCGTCCGCTTCATTCCCGCGGAGATCGGGACGTGGTGAAGGTCTTTTCCCTCTTTTTCCCCGCCCTTATCACCCTGGCCGCCATCCCCGTCACCCAGGCGCAGAACAAGGCCGCCATCCTCTCCCGCGCCGCCCAACTCGCCCGCGGCGGCCGGCCCGAATCCGCCTTGAAGCTGGTGGAAAAGGCCCTTGTGAATAACCCGGGCGACAAGGATCTCCTCCTTCTCCGGGGAAACATCCTCTTCCGCATGGGCAGATACGAAGAAAGTCTGGCGGCATACAAATCCGCCGCAAAAGCCGGCGGCGGCGGGCCCGCCTGGGAAGGGACGGCGGCGGCGGCCCTGGCGGCGGGCAAACCCGGCGAGGCCCTCCCCGCGGCGGCCCGGGCCCTGGCGGCCGGAAAGCGGAGCCCGGCCCTCCTCCTGGCCGGGGGAAGGGCGGCCCTCCAGCTTGGAAGGCCCTCGGAAGGGACAGCATGGTTCAGGAGGGCGATCCTCCTCTATCCGTCGGAAGCCCCCCCCCGGGTCCTTCTCGCCCGGGCCCTCCTGGAGCTGGGGCGTCCCAAGGATGCGGCCCAGGTCGCCCGGGAGAGCCTCCAAGTCCTGGGCCCCGCCGCGGGGGTCCTCCGGGTCCTGGCCGCGGCGGACCTGGACCTGGGCGAGGAGGGAGAGGCAGCGGACCTCCTGGAAGTGCTCGCCTGGACGGGAAAGGCCGGTCCCCGGGACCTGGCCGCTTTGGGGGACCTGAAACTGCGGCTCGGCCTTCCCCTGGAGGCCCTGGCCCTCTACAGGAAAGCACGCGGGAAGAAGAGACCCGGCAAGGAACAGGTCCACAGGGAGGCCCTTGCCCTTTGGAGCGCGGGGAAACTCGCCGCAGCGGAAAAGATGCTACTTTCCCCGGGGAAAGAGACCCCCGCCCCTTGGTGGGTGGAGATCGGGCGGCTCAGATTGGCCCGGAAGGACACCCGGGGGGCGATCCAGGCCTTTCGGGAGGCCTTGAAAAAGGACCCGGAATCCACGCAAGCCATGCTCTGGCTCGGCCGGACCGCTCTCGCCCGGAGCGACCCGGACCAGGCGGAAAAGGCCTTCCGCCTCCTTCTTTCCAGGGACGCGGAACGGAGAGAAGCACTGCTTGGACTTTCGGTAGTCTGGGAAAAGCGGGGCGATCCCAGGGAGGCCCTGGCCGTCCTCCGGAGGGCCCGGGGAGAATTTCCATCCGACCCGGAAGTTCTGGAAAGAATTCTCCGCCTTGAGCGGGCCCTGGAAGAAAATTGAGGAAAAGACGGGCCCTCTCTTTTTGAAAGGTCTTTGAAAGAAAAGACGGAACATCGCCCCATTTCGACCCGTCTCATCTCGTCCAGGCATTGCGAACAAAAGCCTTACTGTTACCTTTGGATCATCTGACTCTTTCTCCATATCACCTTCAAATGTGAGGAATTCCATGAGAAGAATCCCCGCTCTTTTTCTAGGCTTTCTCCTGGCCCCTGCGGCCTTTTCCCAGACCTTGCTCGTAGGCTTCGGAGACGTGCCCTGCACGCCCAACAAGACAGGGATCATCACCCAGGTCCTCTGCCGGAGGCCGAATTGGTGCGTCACCAAGGGAATCGCCCCCAAGTGGATCAGCGTCCCCTCCGCCGGGGGAACGGCGTGGGACACCCGGGACCAGGTCGCCTGGTACAGCGAAGGCGTGAACCTCTACGTGAGCAAGCCCAGGCCCAACTGCACGAGCCATTGCGACTGCCCCTGCAGGATCCTCTGCACCTATCCATGGCAGAGGATGTTCGGAAAAAAATTCGGCTATATCACCGGGCTCGCCTACCTGGACTACGGGATGAAGGCGGCCAACCTGTATATCGCCACATGGCATCCCGTAAACGGGCCGTTCATCATGACGTTTCGCGTCTACGCCCCGTGCAAGATCCGGTTCGCCTCGGCCTGCCAGCTCACCACCAACCCCCATTACGCCCACGGCGGCATCACCGTTGACCGGGCCACCAGGACCCTTTTCTACAGCCTGACCAACTTCCAGTCCTTCGGGGGCAACATGCTCTACCTGGCCCCCTACGACAAGCCCTGCAGGCCCACATGCAAGTGGGAAATCCCCAAGACCTGCCTGTCCAAGCCCGTCCTGGGCGCGGCCTTCTCCGGCTGCAAGAAGATCCTCACCCTCACCGACGGGAATGTCTCCCAGAACTTCTTCTGGAACGGGATGCCCGGGCGCTGCGCCTTCAAGAACGGGCCTTGTTGCAAGGCGGGCCCCGTGAAATACCACGGGATCGCGAGCCCCTTCTGCGGCGGAGGAATCTTCAAGACCGAAGGGAAAACCACTTACACAAAGACGCCGAACTGCAGATTCAAGTGCCCCTTCTGCTACGCCGCCACGCCGGTCTACTTCAACGGCCCCCCGGCGGCCGGCAACCTCAATTTCCGCCTTGGCGTCATCGGCGCCCCGGTGAGCCACCCCTCGCCGCCGGCCTACTCGGCCTTCGCCATCCTGCTGTTGAACCTCCAGGGCCACTGGAACCCCACGACCCTCCCCCTGGGATGCAACCAGGTTGTGATCTATCCCCAAATCGATTCGGCCTTCCTTGCCCTGGGAGCCCTCACCCCGGTCGGAACCCAGTGCCACGGCAAGGTGGAAGTCCCCTTCCCCGTGCCTTGCGCGCCCGAGTTCTGCAACTTGAAGGTTTCCGGCCAGTGGGTCCTGGGCACGGTTCACCCAACCGCGGCCCGCACCCAGATCTGCCTGGAGTTCACCAAAGGCTTCAAGGTGACCTTCTGACGGCCCCAAGGCCCGCCGGGGGCGCTTCCGCCCCCGGCCGGAAGGGTCCTCCCCCCGCCCGGAGGGAGGACCCTTTTGCTTCCCTGCGCCCCTCGGGCAGAATGGGCATCCCTTTGCGCGCCCGGAGGAAACCGCCCATGACGACCTGTTCCCTTCTCCCTGTGTCTCTTTCGCTCCTTCTTTCGGCCTGCCTCTTCCTTTTCCAGGCCTGTTCCGCCCCGGGGGGAACTTCTTCCGGGAAACCCTGCTCCCTGGGAATCCGGGAGGAGCCCCCCGAAGCCTGCACTTCCATCATGGTGGGAAGGCTCGCCTCGGCCGACGGCTCGGTCATCACGTCTCATACCTGCGACGCGAACTACCGGACCTGGGTGGCTGTCCGCCCCGGCCGGACCTACAAGAAGGGTTCGAAGGAGAAGATCTGGAAGGGAAGGCTCCACACAAGTTTCCCCTCCGACCTCAGGGGGCTGGTGGAAACGGGCGAGATTCCCCAGGTGGAGAAGACCTACGCCTTCCTCGACACGGCCTATCCCTGCATGAACGAACACCAACTCGCCATCGGCGAGTCCACCTTCGGGGGACGCCGGGAATTACGGAGCAAGAAGGGAATCTTCCTCATCGAAGAGCTGGAGAGGGTGGCCCTGGAGCGGTGCCGGACGGCCCGGGAAGCCGTCCGCCTCATCGGGCGGCTGGCCGAACGATACGGTTACGTCGACGCCGGCGAAGCCATCACCCTGGCCGACCCCCGGGAAGTATGGCACATGGAAATCCTGGGCCCCGGAAAAGGAAGGAAGGGGGCGGTCTGGGCCGCCCAGAGAATCCCCGACGACCACGTGGGCGTGGCGGCGAACATCTCCAGGATCGGGAAGATCCGCCTGAACGATCCGGACCATTTCATGGCATCCCCGAACGTCTTCTCCCTGGCCAAGGAGATGGGCTGGTGGAAACCCCGCAAGGACGGGGCCTTCAAGTTCTGGAAGGCCTACGGCGGAAGGAAACCTTTCGGCATCCGGGAGTGGTGGGTCTTCCACACCCTGGCCCCCTCCCTGAAGCTGGACTTCGAAAAGGCCAAGGAACTCCCTTTCTCGGTGAAACCGGACCGGAAGGTCTCGATCCGGCAGATTTTCGACCTGTTCAAGACCACCTACGAGGGTTCCCCCTACGATCTTACGAAGAACCTCCTGATCGACCGCCGCGGAGGAAAGGGAAAAAAGGTCAAGCCCATCCACGTCCACCCCTGGCTTCCCAGGGACATGCAGGCCCTGTTCAATACCCTGAAGCCCGGATCCGTGAGTTTCTACCGCCCCATCGCGGTCATCTTCAACGCCTACCACGTCGTTCTCCAGTGCAGGAGTTGGCTTCCCGATCCAATCGGTGGAATCTGCTGGCTCGGGTTCGACAACCCGGCCACCACCCCGAGGGCCCCAATCTTTTGCGGGGTCACGGACCTGCCGGCGGACTTCAAGGTGGGATCACAAAAGGGCTTCCGCCGGGACTCGGCCGCCTGGGCCTTCAGGCGGGCCAGCAGGCTTGCCACGATTCAGTGGGGGCGGACAAAGAAGAGAATGGCCGAGAACATCCGGGCCTTCGAGGACCAGGCCCTGGAGGAACTCCCCCTGGTGGAAAAGAAGGCCCTGGAGATCTACAAGAAAGACGAGAAGGCCTGCCGGGAATTTCTCACCCGTTATTCCTCGAATTTCTGCCGTTCCATGACCCACCGCTACTGGCTCCTGGGGGACAGTCTCTGGTCCCTCTACAACTGGCGTCTCTGATAATACAACGCACGCCGCGGGGGGCGGCGTGCGGCCCCTGCTCAAAAAAACGGGGCCCCGGGTTCTTCGAACCCGGGGCCCCGGATTGGAGTCCTCTGGATCTCCTACCAGCGGTTGCGCCGCTCGCCGTAGCCGCCGCGGCCTCCGCCGCCGCCACGCCTTCCGCCGCCCCGATCCTCCCGGGGACGGGCCTCGTTCACCACCAACCGCCTGCCCCCGACCTCGGTCTCGGCCAAGGCCTCGATGGCCTTCTTGGCCTCGGAGTCGTTGGGCATCTCCACGAAGCCGAAGCCCCTGGAGCGTCCCGTGTCCCGGTCCGTGATCACACGAGCCGACTCGACCTGACCGTGCGCGTCGAAGAGCACACGCAGCTCTTCGTCACCCATGTTGTAGGGCAGATTTCCGACATACAGCTTCAACATTCTTCCAACCAATTTCCGGCCCGAAAAGAAAAGA
>JALUZX010000813.1 GCA_027011425.1 Planctomycetota bacterium | reverse complement strand
CCCCCCCACGCCCCTTCCTTTGAAAAAGCTCTTCCAGGTCCTGGACAGGAACCGGGACGGCCGGGTGGCCCCGGCGGAATGGAAAGGAACCTCCCGGGCCCTGTCCGCCACGCTCTCCCGGGTCCCTCACGGTTTCTTCGGCCTGGATCGGAACCGGGACGGCACCCTGGAACTCAAGGAGATGACCCCCCTTCTGGCCCTCTTCCCGGACCTGGCCGGAAGGAAGTCTCCCGGCGGCCGGGCCGGTTCCCCCAGGACCCTGCCTCTCGAGATGCAGGGAGCCGACCGGAACGGAGACCAGCACCTGGACCTGCGGGAACTCCAGCTCCTCTTCCGGAAGATGGATCCCGGCCTGGTCCCTTGGGCCAGGTTCATCCTTCAAAGGAAGGACAAGAACCAGGACGGGCTCCTCTCCCCGAGGGAACTGCGGTCTTCCCCCAAGCCGCTCCCCGGGCCGAGGAAACAGGCGCGGAAAATGCCCCGAAAGGGCTCCCCCCTGGATTGACCCTACGACCCGGAAGACTCCCGGATCCTCCGGACCGGCCCGGGGAAAAAAACTGAACCGCCTCCCCCTTCCAGTCGTAGAAGGGTTTTCTTTCCCTTACCATGGAGCCCGGGAGGTCTATAGACTTCCCGTCCTTTTTTCTTTTCCCTTCGACCTTAGGAGGCGGGATGAAGAGTTCTTGGAACAGGAGAACCGCCGGCGCGGCTCTCCTTCTTTTCACCTGCGGCTTTCCCCTTGCCCTCCCGGGATCCCTCCGCGCGGGAGAACAAGCCAGGGCCTTCGAGAAAGCGGCCCTTCAGGCCAAGAAGACAGGAAAATACTTGGAGGCGGAACGAGCGGCCCGAAAGGCTCTCGCCCTCCTCCTCCAGTCGGAGTGGACAGCCACCGCCGAGGACAGGGCCTACGGCGCCTACCTCCTGGCCCTGCTGGACAACCTGGACGACAAGACGGGCGACGCCCCCGCCGCCCTGGCCTTTCTCTCCGGCCTGAAGGCCGGGAGCAAGGTCCTCGCCAAGGAACCCGCCCTGGCGGCGGCCTTGGACTTGGAGAGGCAGAAACTCCTGGTGGAGACCTTCCGCTTCAAGGAGGCCCGGGCCCTCAATACATCCCTGGGATTTCTCTGCGATTGGCAGGTGGTGGGCCCCTTCGACAACGAGCGGGGAAGCGGATTCGGGAGGGTCTTTCCCCCGGAGAAGAAGATCGATCTCTCCAAGAGCTACCAGGGCAAGAAGAGGAAGATCTCCTGGCGGCGCGTGGACGTGTCCGCCGTCCCGGGAGGAATCGTGGACATGGCCGCCCTCATGCGCCCCACCAAGCAGGTCCTGGCCTACGCCGTCACCTGCCTGGTCTCCCCCTCCGGGATGGATGCGGTCCTCCGGGTGGGAAGCGGAGGCGCCGTCTCGGTCTGGGTGAACGGCGCCCGGGTGATCCACCGCGACGCCCGGCGGCCTTTCCGCCAGGACCAGGACGAAGCGGCGGTCCATCTCCGGAAAGGGCCCAACCTGGTGCTCGTCAAGCTCGGAGCCCAGAAGGACCCATTCAAGTTCGCCCTCCGGGTCTGCTCCCCCTCGGGGGGAAGGATCCCGGGCATCGAGGCCAGGGCCGAACCGGACCTGGTGCAGAAAGAGCCGGCCGCCACGACCGTGCGCCCCGGTCCATGGACGCCCGGGGCCCTGACCTTGCTGGAGAAGGTCTACAAAAAAGACAAGGATCCCCGCTGGGCTTTCGAGAGGGCTTTCCTTCTTACCGAGTTCCAGACCTTCGACGAAGACGTCCGGGAGGACCGGGAATGGGCCCGCAAGGCCGCGGAAGGGGATCCCAAGAACCCCACCTACCAGTATCTCTACTCCGTCACCCTGGGAAGGCGGGGAGGCATCGCCGCCGAAAAGGACGAGAACCCCAGGAGACGCCGCCTGGAAAAGACCCTCGCCCTGGACTCCTCCTTCGCCGAGGCCCACCTGGCCCTGGCGAAATACTACAATGAGGAACAGGGAAACCCCACCCGCGGCCTGGAACACGCGGAAAAGGCGCTCGAGATCAATCCCGCCTATGTCGACGCCGCCATTCTCAAGGCCGAAATCCTGGACGACCTGGAGGGGAGAGTGGAAAAGAGGAACATCCTCGAGTCTCTCTTCGCGACCCCCGAGGGCAAACTCAATCCCCGGCTCTGCCGGAAGATCGCCTCCCTCGCCCTGGACAGGGGCAACCTGGAGAGGGCCCTGGCGATCCGCCTGGACCTTCTCGGCCGGCGGGCCTCGCCCGAAACCCTGACCAGGGCGGCGCGCCTCCTGCTCCGGGCGGGGAAGGAAGACCAGGCCCTCGCCCTCCTTCGCAAGGGAGCGCAGGCCTGGCCCTTCTCCAAGGAGATCCGAATCCTCCAGGCGGAGATCCTCCACTCCCAGGGCAAGATCCAGCAAGCGGAATCGGCCCTTCAGGCGGTCCTGGATTTCTGCCCCGGCGAGGATTCCGTCCTCGTCCGCATGGGGCGCCTCGAAGGCCTCCGGGGCAACAAGGCCGGCATGATCGCCTGGTTCAAGCGGGCCTTGTCCTACAACCCCAACCTCTCCAAGGTGAAACGCCACCTGGACTTCCTCCAGGCCGAGGAGAAGCCCTTCTACGCGGACCTGGAGGTGAAGACCCGGGACCTCCTCCAGTCCCCCCCGCCTCCTCCGCCGGACGCCAAGGCCAAGAACGACCCCTTCGACTACCTGCTCCGCCACAAGGTCATCAAGGTCAACAACGACGGAACGAGCCACATCTACGAGCACCTGGTGGCCAGGATCTTCAACGAGGCCGGCGCCGAGCGCTTCGACACCTTCAGCCGCTCCTATTTCGGGGGAGAACAATCGGGACGGATCCTCACGGCCGACGTGATCCATCCCGACGGAACGGTGGACCGGGCGAGGATCTTCTCCTTCCTGACCGGAATGGGCCGGATCTACGTGGACCTTCCCCCCATCAAGCCCAAGGACGTGGTGGACATCGCCTTCCGTGTGGACGAACTCAAGCCCTCCTTCTTCGGAACCTACTTCGGCCACAAGCACGTCTTCTCCTCGGAGGAGGCCGTGGTCGTCCATGATTCACGGTTGGACGTCATCTCCAGGAAGGAACGCCGCCTGAACCTCTACGAGAAGAACGGCGCCCCCAAACCCGTGATCAAGCCTCTCGGCAAGGACCTGGTCCTCCGCTCCTGGCGTATGAAGGACCTCCCGCGGGTCATCCGGGAGAACAACATGCCGGACATCTCCGAGTTCTGTCCCCTCGTGGAGATCTCCACCTACCGGAACTGGGACGAGTTCGCCACCTGGTGGTGGAGCCTGGTGAAGCGCCAGTACGACTCCTCCCCGGAGATGGAAGCCAAGGTGAAGGAACTCACCCGCAACTGCGGCACCGCCACCGAGAAAATCCGGGCGATCTACGATTTCGTGGTCACCGACGTGCGTTACGTGGCTTGGGAATTCGGGGTGCACGGCTACAAGCCCTACAACGCCTCCACCATCTTCAGCAGGCGCCACGGCGACTGCAAGGACAAGGCCATCCTCATCGGCGCCATGCTCAAGCTGGCGGGCATCAAGGCCTGGCCCGTGTTGATCTACGCCGACCCGCAGAGGTCCAAGGACGACCTCACCCTTCCGCTTGTGGATCTCTTCAACCACTGCATTGCATACGTGCCCAAGGCCGGCGACTGGCAGGGGGGGTTCCTGGACGGGACCGCCACCTACCATCCCCTGGGAGTCCTTCCCACCATGGACCACGGCGCGCAGGTCCTCGTGGTGGAAGGAAAGAAGGCCCGGATCGCCCGGATCCCCTGGTCCGATCCCCTTCGCAACCTGGACGACCAGGAATACCTGGTCCGCCTGACCCCGGAGGGGGACGCAAAGGTCCACTTCACCGGCCGGCCCCTGGAAGACCAGGCCGTCTACATCCGCATGGACTACGGCAACGAACCGGGCAAGAGGAAGGAAAAGCTGGAGAATCATTTCTCCCGGATTCTCGGCAAGGTCAAGGTGGACAAGATGAAGTTCTCCCCCCTCCTGGACCTGGAGAAGCCCGTGGTCTACGAGGTGGACATGACCGTCAAGGAATTCGCCGAGAAGAGGGGTGACTCCCTTGTCCTCAAGCCCAACTTCCAGCCCGCCCGGTGGACCCGGCTCACGGCCGGCAAGAAGAGGATCCACGACATGATCCTGACCAATCCATGGACCGACCGGTTCCTGGTCCGCTACGCCCTTCCTCCGGGATGGGAGCCCGTCTCCCTGCCCCCGGATTCATCCGGCGACAACGAGTTCGCCTCCTTCAGCGTCAAGTGGCGCCGCAAGGGAGACCGGATCGTCGTGGAAACGGTGAGAACCTTGAAGAAGCAGAGAATCCCGGCGCCGGCCTACGGCGTGTTCCGCGACTTCGCCGCCAGGCTGGACAACGCGGAGACCCAGGAAGTCTTGATCCGTCCCGCCGGAAACAAAGGAGGTGAGAAATGAAGACCCGGAAATTCATCCTGGCCGCCCTCCTGGGCGCCTTCAGCCTCCCCGTCCTCTCCCGGCGGGCGCCCTGCGCGGACACGCCCCTCGAGACGGCGTCCCGCCTCATCCTCCAGGCCTGGGTCCGTGCCTCCCTGGACCCGGCGGCCGCCCAGAAGGCCCTGGCGGACTGGATCCGGGAGAATCCCTCCTCGCCGCTGGCGGAAACGGCCGCCCGCTACCTCCTCAGGTGCCGGGGCGTCTCCACCGATCCCCGGCTCGGCTCCGGAGAGGTCCTCTCCCTTTTGAAACTCAAAGGCCTTCACGGGCTGGCCGCCAGGAGGCTTTCGGCCGCCGCCGCCCGGGACGCGGCGGCCAGAGGCGACCTGGAGGCCCGCAAGGCCCTCCTTCCTTCCGCCAAGGACCCCTCCCACTACCTGGTCCTCGGCCCCCTGGGCGACTTCGCGGAGGATCTCCACCACGAGCCTCTTCCTCCCGACAAGGAGGGAATCCGGCTGGACGCCCAACTCCAGGGGCCCTACGGCGTCGTGGGCTGGAGGACCTGCACGAAACCATGGTATAATCGTTACGTAAGTCCGTCGGCCCGCGTGACCCACGACGAGGGGGCGTGGTATTCCCTTCTCCAGGTGGAGAGCGACGCCGCCCGTCCCGCCTGGATCTACTTCCAGCCCGCCGGTTCCTGCGTGGTCCGCGTCAACGGGCGCAAGGTCCTGGATCTCCACTCCCGGGAGACCATCATGCCCCGCAGGGTCTTCATCCCCGTGCGGCTCGCCAAGGGATGGAACCGGGTCCTGGTGAAGACCACCCAGGCCGATTCCCACGAGTTCGCCCTCTCCTTCGTGGACGCCTCCGGAAACCCGCTCCAGGGGATCCGCGAGGAGACGGGCAAGGCCCTCCATCCCC
>JALUZX010000812.1 GCA_027011425.1 Planctomycetota bacterium | reverse complement strand
GGGAAAATCCCCTGAGAACTTTTTTCGTCCCAGGAGTCCTTCCATGAAAGCTTCCTCTTTTTGTCTTTCTGCGGCCTTCCTTTGTTTTCTGGTCCCATCCCCTCCGCGGGCCCAGGAGGATCCCCAGTCCCTGGTCCGAAGCGCCCAGGCCCCGGCCGGCGGTTTCTGGATGGAGAAACTGGATCTCTCGAAGGTACAGCAGGATTGGGGAATCGCCCAGGCCGGAAAGTCCGTGGGAGGCAAGGCCTTGCGGCCCGGAGGGGTTGAACTGCCCCGCGGGATCGGCACCCACGCGGAAAGCCGGTTCACGGTGGACCTCAAGGGTGGGGCCAAGCGCTTCCTGGCCTTGGTGGGCGTGGACGCCGAAGTGGGGAAGGAAGGCTCGGTCCGCTTCCAGGTCTACCTGGACGGAAAGCTGGCCCTTACCACCCGCGTGATGAGAGGGGGAGAAAAGCCCCTGCTCGTGGACGTGGATCTCCAGGGGGCGAGGCGGATGGAGCTGGTCGTCACCGACGGGGGGGACGGGATCGACTATGACCACGCCGACTGGGGCGGCGCCCTTCTGCTGCTGGCCCAGGGCGGTGCCTCCCCCGTCGCCCTTTCGGGCCCACCCGAGGAAGCCCCCGAGATCGCCATGGGCGTGAGCCCCGAGCCCTCCATCAACCATCCAAGGATCACCGGCGCCACCCCGGGCCGGCCCTTCCTCTTCCGGATTCCCGCCTCGGGCAGGCGCCCCATGCGTTTCAGCGCCGAGGGACTCCCGCCGGGTCTCCGCCTGGACCCGGACAAGGGATTCATCACGGGAAGCCTGGAAAGAGCCGGGAAATGGGAGGTCTGGATCACGGCGGAGAACAAGCTCGGGAAGGACAGGAAGATGCTCACCATCGTGGGCGGGTCCCGAAAGCTGGCCCTCACTCCTCCCATGGGATGGAATTCCTGGAACTGCTGGGCCTGCGCCGTCACGGCCGAGCACGTCAAGGCCGCCGCCGACTGGATGGTGAAGAGCGGCCTTGCGGACCACGGTTTTCAGTATATCAACATCGACGACTGCTGGGAGGCCGGCCGCGACAAGAACGGGGTGATCCTGACCAACAAGAAGTTCCCCGACATGAAGGCCCTGGCGGACTACGTCCACTCCAAGGGTTTGAAGCTCGGGATCTACTCTTCGCCGGGCCCCAAGACCTGCGCGGGATACACGGGAAGCTACAAGCACGAGGAGATCGACGCCCTGACCTGGGCGAAGTGGGGGATCGACTACGTGAAATACGACTGGTGCTCCTACGGGAAGATCGCCAAGAACAGGAGCCTCCCGGAACTCATGAAGCCCTACATGATCATGCGCAAGGCCCTGGACAAGGCGCCCCGGGACATCGTGTTCAGCCTGTGCCAATACGGCATGGGGGAGGTCTGGAAGTGGGGGGCCAAGGTGGGGGGAAACCTCTGGCGCACCACCGGGGACATCCGGGACACCTGGGGGAGCATGTCCAGGATCGGCTTCGGCCAGGCGGGCCACGAACTCTACGCCGGGCCGGGCCACTGGAACGACCCGGACATGCTTGTGGTCGGCCTGGTGGGCTGGGGCCCCAGGCTCCACCCCTCCCATCTCACCAGGAACGAGCAGGTGACCCACATCACCCTCTGGTCCATGCTGGCCGCGCCGCTTCTGATCGGGTGCGACATGTCCAAGCTGGACGACTTCACCAGGGCCCTTCTCGGCAACGACGAGGTCCTGGGGGTGAACCAGGATCCCCTGGGGAGGCAGGCCGGCCGGGTCCTCAAGGAGGGGCCCCTGGAGGTCTGGGCCAGGCCTCTCAGCGACGGGTCCCTGGCGGTGGCCCTCTTCAACCGGGGCAGGGTCAAGACCCGGGTCACGGCCCCCTGGGCCGCCCTTGGCCTGAAGGGACCCCGGAGGGTGAAGAATCTCTGGACCCACATGGAGCTGGGCCGGAAGGACGGAAGCGTCTCCATGGACGTCCCCCGCCACGGGGCGGTCCTCCTGAAGATCGGAAAGTGGTGATCCCGGGAACGGGTTTCTGAATCAAATGAATCGTATTTCTTACTTTCTCCACCGGCACTGAAGGGGCCGCCGCCGGGAACGGAGCCCGTTCCCATCCCGAGGCCCGGACCGGGTGGCCCGCCCTCCCGGTCCGCCCGGCGCCGGCGGATCCCGCGATCCATGACCGATCCGCTCCCGCGCCGGGAAGGGCCTCCTTTCCCGGCGCGGTTCCTTTCGGCGCGCAAACCGAAAGGAGCGGAATCGTGCGAAGAAAGGCCGCGTGCATCCCCCTGCTGGTCCCGGTTTTTCTCTTTCCCCCCTTGGCCGGGGCCCAGAAACACGAGGGCGTGGGGCCCGAACAGAGGCCCCAATGGGCCGGGAAAAACGAAGGAAAACCGGGGCGAAAATCCCTCGCCCGGATCCTGAAGGAGGCGGGGCTTACGTTCTACGGTCATTTCCGCCTGGACATGTCCCGCGATTCCTCCCGCACCAATTTCGGCAACACCGCCTTCTACGTGCGGAACCACCGGGCCGGGGACCGGGACGAGGAGATGAACATGTCCGCCCGCCACACCAGGATCGGCTTCTGGTACGATGGCCCCGAGTTCCACGGCATGAAGGCCAAGGGAAGGGTGGAGATCGATTTCCTGGGGAAGGCGGTCTACGGCAACACCGTGACCCAGGAGAACCAGCCGGGAATCCGTATGCGTCACGCATATTTCACCCTGGATTTTCCGGGGACGGGCTGGTCCCTCCTGGCGGGACAGACCTGGGACGTCTTCTCCCCCCTCTGCCAGAAGAAGATCAACACCCTCGTGGGCTGGGGCCAGGGGAACATCGGCTTCCGCCGCCCCCAGGTCCGGGTGACACACAGGTGGGAGAGGGAAGACTCTCCCTCCTTTGAGGCGGCCTTCGCCCTGGCCCGCCCCCAGGCCCGGGACGCCGACGGCAAGGGAAACGACGACGGCGAGGACCGGGGGATCCCCGATCTCCAGGGCCGGCTGGGGCTGGAGATCCCCTGGGGGAAGAAGAGGGTCAAGGCCGGGCTCGGCGGTTTCTACGGCTTCAGGGAGCTGGACGACAACCCGGGAAAGGGGATCCGAAGCGACCACTACCAGCCTTACGCGCTCTGCCTGGACCTGGACTGCCCGCTCGGGGGAGGATTCGAATTGTTGGGGGAGGCCTTCTACGGGAGGGGCCTCGACGCCTACCGTGGCGGGATCTTCCAGAGTTACGACACGAATCTCCGCAAGGTGATCCGCTCCAAGGGGGGATTCGCCAACCTGGTATGGAAACCCGTCAAGGCCTGGCGGTTCGTAGTGGGCGCCGGGGTGGACGATCCGGACGACGCGGACCTGAGTTCCACCCGCCGGGCCCGGAACCTCTCCATCTTCGGAAACATCGTGTACAGCTTCTACAAGGGAGTCTTTACGGGGCTGGAGGTGGACCGGATGAGAACGGACTACATGAACCGGGACAACCGGGTGAACTACCGGGTCCAGGCCATGATCATGTGGAAATTCTGAGGCGGGGGGTGCGACCATGAAATCGGTTTTACTTTGTTTCGGGATCTTCCTTGTTCTCCTCCTCCCCGCCTCCTGCGGGAGATCGGGAGGAGGGAACCTTCCCACTTTGTCCGTGGGGCACGTGGGGCACGACCACCAGCTCGCACTTGGGGCGGCCGCCCTGAAACCCGGGGTCATGGAGAAGGCCTGCGGGATCCACCTGAAGGAGGAGAAACCCCGGGAGGTCTACCTCATGGTGAAGGGAGGAAAACCGGAAGCCCGGATCTTCATCCGCAAGGTGGGGGGCGGTTCCCGGATGCCCGCCGCCATGGAGAGAGGGGAGATCGAGGTGGGCCTCGGCGGGATCGCCGCCGAGATCTTCGCCTACGACCGGGGGGATCCGGTCAAGGTGATCTGTCCCCTCAACGTGGACGGCGACTTCCTCCTGGTCCGGCCGGACTTTCCCGGGAAGGACTGGAAGGGGTTCGTGCGGGCCGTCCGGCGCTCCCCGAGGCCCGTGAAGATCGGGTACAAGGCCCCCATGGCCGTGGCCAAGCTCATCTTCGAGCGGGCCTGCGACGCCGAGGGGATTCCCCGGGCTCCCTCGGGGGAAGGGAAGCCGGGAGGAGTGGAACTGGTGAACCTCCAGGGGGCGGCCAACACCATCCCAACCTTGAAGTCCGGCGCCGTGGACGGGGTGGTGATCAACGAGCCCGTGGCGAGCAACGCCGTCTTCAGGAAGGCCGCCCGCGCGGTCTGTCCCCTTTCGGACCTCCCTCCCCGGGGGGAGTGGGTCTCCCACCCCTGTTGCAGTATCTGCGCCACCGAAAGGGCGATCACCGAAAAAAGGCCTCTTCTCACGGACTTCCTCCGCCTCATCACGGCGGCCACGCGCTGGATGAACGGCCACAAGGAGGAGGCCGCCCGGGTCGCCCACCAGTGGACCCGGGCCCCCCTGGAGGTGGAGGAGATGAGCGTCCCTGGGATCACCTATATCCGTGAGGCCGGGCCGGCCTACCGGAAGGGGCTCTACAGATGGTTTACCATGATGGGGAAACTAGGGAAATTCCAGGGCAGGCTCGAGGGGCTGTCCCCGGAGAAGGCCTTCCGGGCCACCCACGATCTTTCCCTGCTTCGCGAGGTCCTGGGACGGTGAGAGTGCGGATGAAGGGAGGGGCGGGGGCGCTCCTTGGAATCCTGCCCTTTCTGGCCATCCTGGGGCTCTGGGCCTGGGCCGCGGCGGGGAGCGGTTCGGTCGTTCCCGGGCCCGGGCCGGTCCTGGACGTGCTGGTCCACCCCTTCCGCCGGCCTCCCAACCTGGACTGCCTCTCTCTCGCGGAGAGCACCCTGGTGAGCCTGCTCAGGGTGGGGGCCGGCTTTCTCCTGGCCCTGGTCACGGCCGTGCCCCTGGGGGTCCTGGTGGGCCGGTCTCCCTTCTTCCGGGCCCTCCTGGGACCCCTGGTGGAGGCGGGCCGGCCCATCTGCCCCGTGGCCTGGCTTCCCCTGACCGTCCTGGTCTTCGGCTTCTCCTCGGCAGGGACCCTGCTCTTCGGGGAGGGGGGGTGGCGGCACGGGCTCCTGGACCAGGTCCAGCTCGCCATGGTGGCCGTGATCTGGTGGGGGGCATTCTTCCCCATCTTTGTGAATACGGCCCATGGGGTGAGAAGCGTTCGGAGGCTCCATTTGGAAACGGCTCTCTCCATGGGGGCCGGACCGGTCCAGCTTCTCCGCCTGGTGATTCTTCCCTGGGCCCTTCCCTCCATCATGGCGGGCGTCCGGATCGGCGTGGGCACGGCCTGGATGGTGATCGTGGCGGCGGAGTTCTTTCCGGGGACCAAGGCGGGGCTGGGGTATCTCATCACCACGGCCCACCAGCTCGCCCAGTATGAATA
>JALUZX010000811.1 GCA_027011425.1 Planctomycetota bacterium | reverse complement strand
AAGAGGTCTCGGGATACTTGAACTTCCTGGATTTCCCCAAAGCGAAGAAGCTCACCTGGTTGGAGCCTACCTGGCTCGTGACGGCGATCAGCGCCTGGGGCACGAAATCCGGGGCGATCCTGTCCCGAAAAAGATCGAGCCCTTCCTTCCCGACCCAGATGCAGGCCGGCAGGTAGAGCCTTCCCGGCGCCAGGCCGGGCCCGCTGAAGGCCATGAGAACCCTGCCCGTGAGGGTGAAGACCTGGCAGTTCTCGAAACCTCCGTCCAGAACGAAGACGAGCCGCCCGAAGACGGCGATCCCCTTGGGCCGGGAGAAAAGACCCGGGGTCCGGCCCCAGCCCCCGAAAGAGCGCACGAATTTCCCCTTCCTGTCCCAGACGAAGACCCGGGCGTGGATTGCGTCCGAGACGTAGGCGAAACCCTGGTGGTCGAAGGCGATGCTCACGGGGGCGCGCATCCACTGCTCCGGCGGGCCTCCGCTTCCGAAACAGAAGAGTTCCTTCCCCGTCTTCCTCTCCAGGACATGGACCCGGGTGTCCCAGACGTCCACCACGTAAAGCCTGTCCCCCAGGACCTTGGCGTCCACGGGCCGGCTCTTCTTCCCGAAAGGACCGTATTCCCTCAAGTATTTGAAGTTCTCGTCCAGGACCACCACCTGGGCCCGGTCCGGCACGGCAAGGTAGACTTCGCCGTCGGGAGCGAAATCGATGGTCTTGGGCGTTCCCCCGGCCGCCCGGCCCCGGAGGGGCACTTCCGCCATCTTCCGCCCCTTCAGGTCGATCATCCAGATCTTCGAAAGGTTGGAGTCCGTCACGTAAAAACGGCCTTTGTGATAGGCCACGCCGAAGGCCCTGGCGATCCCGATGTCCTTCCCGGCCTTTTTCCCAAAGAGAAAAGTATCCAGGCCCGAGGGGGGAGGCTCCACCTGGGAAGACTTGGAGATGGAGCGCAGGAACTGGATCCTGGGAGGATCCGGGGGGGCCGGGAAGAAGACGGGCTCCCCCCCGGGTTCAGCCTCCTTGGGAGGCGGCGGGGAACCGCAGGAGGAGAGGAGCAGGCCCAAAAGCAGGATCCAGGAAGGCTCGAAGGACTTGAAAGACCGCAATTTCGGATCGCCTCCCGGACTCGAAGAAACGGACATCCCCTCTCGCGGGAAGGCCCACCTTGAGGAGGCGGCGCGCCGGCGGCCCGGCGCGCCGTCCCGGGAAAAAGAGACCCCTCTGCCTACTTGGCGTGGCAGGTCAAGCAGAGGGCGCTGGCGCCGTTGGACTTGACCAGGAGATTCGCCACCCCGGATTCATTGTGCACATTGTGGCAGGAGGCGCATTCCAGCCTGTGCCCGAAGAGGAGGTCGGCGTCGATGGTCCCTCCCAGGCCCGAATTGTGCGTGGTGGGATCGTAGAGCCCCCCGTCGGCCGTGGCCAGGGCCGCGTCGTAAACGAAGGAGATGGGATGATCGTTCCTCAAGTCCGTCCCGATGAGGTCGTTCCCCTGGACGAAATGAGTGCCCGTGGTCCTGCCGCCGAAATTGTCCAGGGCCACCGTGCCGTCGTGGCAGGAGAGGCACAGCTTGGAGACCCCGGAAGGCTGGCCCACCGTGGCATTCAATGTGCTGCTCGAATAGACCTGGAAGGTGGCCGACGTGACCTGGTGGTTCCACAAGGGAGCGTCGCTAACCGAGGTGTTGGAATGGTGGGGCGTATGGCAGACCACGCAAATCTCACCCGTTGGATTCCAGGTGGCCCCGCTGAAGTCGTGGGCCGACCCCACGATGGACTGGGAGGTGGCGGGCATGGCGAGCCATCCCAAGGCCCCGGCCGCCAGGAACAGAACGGACTTTCTCATGAAAACCTCCTGGATGGAAATGGGGGTGAAAAGGGGAACTTTCGCAAAGAACGCCTCCGGAAGGAATCTCCCGGAAAGTAAGGACCGGGAAGGTCCCGGCCTCACGGTTGCTCTTCTTTCGTTACCTACAATGAAAGAATGAGGGTTCTCCTTTCTCATGTCCAGCCCCGGGAAGAAAAAAATTAGGCCCCGAACCATGGTTTTCGCCCCACCTTGAATCAAGGACTGAAAAGAGGAATAAAATCTCGACTTTTCCACTCCCGGTCCCGCCGGACCGGGCCGGCACGAACCGGACTCGGACATCCTCGACCCGGAATCCCTCCTCCCAAAGAAACCGCTTTCCGCACGCATCCGCCCCATTGCGCCCAACCAAAAACCTAAACCCCCGCCCGGGAGCCGCCGGAGCCGCCAAGCTGGACAAAAAAGTCCCATATTCGCCGGCGGCACATATCTCCCTCTTTGAAATCTCCCTCTCCGCCCCGCTCTTTGGTAAGAAAGGCGGATTCTCCAGCCCGGAGCCGTCCGGACTACAGCCCCGAGGAAACCATGGCGACCAGACAAGCCCCTCCTTCCGCGGCCAAGCGCCTTCTCCGGGCCCTGGGAAGCGTCAAGTTCACCCTCCTCCTCCTGGCTCTCTCCGCCCTGGCCCTCGCGGCGGGCACGCTGGTGGAGAGGCGCGAGGGCGCCCGGGCGGCCAGGACCCTGGTCTACCAAAGCGCCTGGTTCCAGGGGGCCCTCTTCCTCATGGCGGTCAACCTGGTCGCGGCGGTGCTCAAGAGGTTCCCCCTCAAGAGGCGCCATATCCCCTTCGTAATCACCCACGGAGCCATCGTCCTCCTCCTGGCCGGAGCCTGGATCACCCGGGCATTCGGCGTGGAGGGGCGCATGGCGATCCGGGAGGGGGAAAAAGAAGACCGGATCTACCTGGAGGACCTCCAGGTGGAGGCCCGGTGGGAAGCTCCCCCTTCCGGAATGGGCCGCAGGAAGGACGTCCCCTCCCCGGTGTGGGACTTCCCCATCCCCCCGGACCGGGACCTCCAGGCCTCGCCCCTTCAGGAAGAAAGCGCCGGTCGGCCCGCCCTGTGGGTGGCGCGCTACCTTCCGTCGGCGGTTCCCCGGGCCAAGCTCGTCCCGGGAGGAGACCAGGATCCCCCTGCCGTGGAGTTCCTGGTAGCCGGCAGAGGACTCCACGGTTTCCAATGGGTCCTGGCCAACCACCCCCTCTTCCGCAGGAAGAACCTGGGCCCCCTTGAGGTGGAGATCCTCCCGGCCAGGGACGAAAAATTCTTCCGGGAAAGAAAGAAAGCCCTGGACCGGCGTCCCAGGCTGGTGGAGATCCTTCCCGGAAAAGGGCTTCCTCCCGTCAGGATCCCACTCCCCGAGGGGCTGGGAAAACTCGTCTCCTGCGGCGGAGGGGTGACCGCCCGGGTGAAACGCTTCCTCACCCGGGCCAGGGTGGGGGACCAGGGCCTGGAGGACGCCCCTTCGGCGCCGGTCAACCCGGCAGCCCTCGTGGAGATCAAAAAAGGGAAAAACCTCGAGACCCACACGGTCTTCAGCCTCTTTCCCGAGTTCAGCGTGGTCCGGGGCCGCCGGGGGAAAGGCCTGGTGGAAAAGGTCCTCCTCCAGGCCTCAGGGGCCGGATCCGTTCCCCTGGTGACCATCCTCGTGGGCCCGAAAAACGAACTCTTCGTCCAGATCTCCGCCTCCATCGGGAGAGGAGAGGCATATCCCTGCCCGCCGGGCAAGAGGATCGTCCTGGGAAACCTGGGCATGGAGTTCACGGTCCAGCGGTTCTTGAAGCACGCCAAGGCCCGGACGGAAATCCGCCCCGCCCGCCCCGGGGAAAAGGGAAGCCCCTGGATCGTCCTTGGCGCCTCCCACCGGGGGGCCTCCGGGGAAGTCCGCCTTGCTTTGGGAGAGAGCAAGATCCTCTCCCTGGGGCCCCGGGACCTCTCCCTGGCCTTCGGGAGGAGGTTCCTGCGCCTTCCCTTCCAGGTGGAACTCCTGGACTTCCGGCTCCGGACCTACCCCGGGACAAAGCGGCCCGCCGACTACCAGAGCCTCGTGCGGATCCTCCCCGAAGGAGGGGAAGGGAAGCCCCTGAAGCGGATGATCTCCATGAACCGCCCTCTTTCCTTCCGGGGCTACAAGTTCTTCCAGTCCAGCTACCGCCTTGGGGGCATGAAGGGCCCCGACGTGACGATCCTCACCGTTTCCAGGGACCCGGGAGCGCCCGTGGTCTACGCCGCCTTCATCCTCCTCCTTCTGGGCGTCGGATGGTATCTGGTCCCCCGAAACCGCCCTTCCGGGAAACACTCCGGACACGAAGACGAACCATGAAAAAACATGCCTCCCTCTTCTCTCCCCCTGCCGTGCTGGCAGGCATCCTTCTTTCCACGGCCCCTCTTCCCTCCCAGGCGGAGGGCGGCGGAACTCCTCCCGGCGAGGGGATCCCCGTGGAGGTCACCGCCGGCTGGGCCGTCCTCCAGGGGGGACGGCTGAAGCCCCTGGACACCTTCGCCAGGGACACCATCCTGGCCCTTTCGGGGCGCAAATCCATGGAAGGAATGAGCCCCCTCAGGATCCTCTGGGGCTTCCACTTCTCCGAAAAATGGTTCCGCGCGAGGCCCTGGATCCGGGTGGACAGCAGGAAACTCAAGGCGGCCGCCGGCCTGGACCCATCGAAAAAGCGTTACTCATTCGACACGCTGATCAAGAATCAAAAATTCCGGAAGATCGTAGACCGGGGACTTTCCAACCATGCCGGGAAGCAAAGCCACTCACGCCTGGAGGACGACGCTCTCGAAGTCTACGACAAGCTTCGCCTCGTGAAGAGCCTGGGCGCCGAAGGAAAGGGCCTCCGCATCATCCCTCCACTCCATGGCAACACCGGGTGGGCGGCGCCGGTGGAGATCCGGGACGCCGCCGGCGGGGCCCTGAAAAAAGTCTACCGCAAATACAAAGCCCTCGCCTCCGCCTGGGCCTCGGGAGACGGGACGGCCTTCCGGGCCGCCGCCGGCGCTCTTTCCAGGGACCTGAAGGCCCTCGCCCCCCAGGCATACCCCGCTGAATGGAAGCTGAACCTGGAACTCCTCTACAACCGGCTCTCCCCCTTCTTCTGGGCCTGGATCCTCTATCTCCTGGCATTCCTGGCCTTCACCCTCCTGGCCTATTTCCGCCCGGGAACGGGCGGAATCACGGGAAACATCCTCCTGGCGGGAGGCTTCCTCTTCCATTCTTCCGGAATCGCCCTCCGGTGGATCATCGGGGGAAGGGCCCCCCTGGCCAACATGTATGAATCCCTGGTCTTCATGGGATGGGGCGTCCTGGCCCTGGGACTCGTTATGGGCTTTCTCCACCGGAAGAGAGTCTTTCCCGCCGCAGCCTCCGTCCTGGGGCTTCTTTCCCTGGTCTTCGCCCAGAACCTTCCCCTGGATTCCTCCATCAACCCCCTCCTCCCGGTGCTGGCCCACACCTATTGGCTCTCCCTCCACGTGATCACCGTGATGATCTCCTATTCCGCCTTCGCCCTGGCCATGGGGCTGGGCCACGTGGTCCTGGGAGTCATGGTCTTCAAACCGGGGCGGACCGACCTCTCCGGCTCTCTTTCCAGGCTCATCTTCAAGACCACCCAGGTGGGTCTCCTCTTCCTGGCCGCCGGAATCGTCACCGGGGCGATATGGGCCAACCAGAGCTGGGGGCGCTACTGGGGATGGGACCCCAAGGAGACCTGGTCCCTCATCACGTTCTTCATCTACCTCCTCCTGGTTCACGCCCGCTTCGCCGGCTGGCTCAAGGACTTCGGCCTGGCTCTCTTCTCCGTCCTGGGGTTCCTGGGCGTGCTCATGACCTACTACGGCGTCAACTTCGTCCTGGGGACGGGACTCCACTCCTACGGAGCCGCCGAAGGGGGCCTCCTCTACGTGAGCCTCTTCGTGGGCCTGGAACTCCTCCTGGTGGGCTGGGCTTTTCTGGAAGTCCGGAAACGTTCCCGGCAGGGAGAGGCGAAACCCGGGGAAAGCGGGGCCTGAGGCCCCGTTCCCTTCATTTCTTCGGTTTGCCCGCCCCCGCGGGACGGGAGGCGGGCGGCCCCTTGGGAGCGAAAAAGTCGGCTTCCAGGATCTCCACGGGATGGCGTTTCCGGATCTCCTCGAGCCAGGCCCGGCGGGCCTTCTTCCGGATCTCGTCCTGGTGCTCCTTGAGAAGGAGGTCCTTCACTTCCTGGAAACGCAGTTCCCTGGGGGGGGCCTTCTTCACGCAGTAGATGAGATGAAAGCCGTAGATGGTCCGAACGACGGGGGACATCTCCCCCTCCTTCAAGGAGAAGGCCGCGTCCGCCAGCGTTCGGGAGCGGAAGAACGCCCGGGAGACCGTCCCCATGTCGCCGCCCTTGGAGGCGAATTCATCCTGGGAATACTTTTTGGCCGCTTCCCGGAAGGGCATCCCCTCCTTGATGAGCAACTCCGCGGCGCCGATCTTGTTCCGGGCCGCCTCGATCTCCTCCTTCGTGGCCGTGGGAAGGACCCGGATGAAAAGGTGGAGGAAGTGGGCCTCCTCCGGGGCCAGGGGCTTTTTCTTCTTGGCCTCGTAGAGGCGCTTCAACTCCCCCGGGTCCACCTTGGGAAGGCTCTTTTCGAAACGGGCCCGGTTCTTTTCGATGAGGATCCGCCGGACGATCAAGGGCCGCAATTCCTCGAACATCCGGGCCCTCTGTTCCCCGGTCATGAACTTGTAACGCTCCCCTCCACCGGCCAAGGCCTTCTCGAAGCGGTCCCGGATCTCCTTCTCCGTAACGGAGATCTTCCTGTCCTTGGCGTCCAGCCAGACCAGGGTATCCTCGATCAATTCCTTCAAAGCCCGGGCCCTGAACTGTTTCATCTTGTCTTCGGGCACCCGGCGGTGGAAGAACGTAAGGGGGATCAAGTTGTTGATCTTCCTCAGGAGGTCCAGGCCCGTAATCTTCACTTCCCCGACCCGGGCCACAACCAGGTTCTTCTCCGGGTGGGCCGGCGGAGTGGACTGGGCCGGAGCAAAGGGAGCGAAGACCGGGAAAAAAAGGAGGGAGAGAACCGGAAAAGACCTGCCCATGGATCGCCTTTCCAACCCGGATGATCCATGAAACTCCCCCATGGATCGTCCGGGACAACCTGGCCGCTATTTACTTGACGTGACAAGCGAGGCAGAGCCTGCTTCCCCTGTTGGGGATCACCAGAAGGTGAGGGTTTCGATTGTAGAGGCCGTGGCAACTGGCGCAACCCACCCGCCCCCCGGGAAGATCGATCTCCCTGGGAAGGGACTCGGCGGGCCGGAATGCGTTCCGCCGGCTCAAACCCCGGGGCCCCCCCCCGTAGGCCACGCCCACGGGGTGGTTCTCCTTGAGCCTCTCCCAGGCGGTGCTCCCGCCTTTCCCCATGGATCCGCCCCGGGTCAGGGTTCCGTCGTGGCAACCCAGGCAATTACGGCTTTCCTCGTCCATGACCCTCGTCCCCGGGAGGGCCGGCCTCGTGCCGCTCCGCCGCACCATGTGGGCCCTCCCGCCGGAAAGACCGTGGACGAGCCTTCCACGGGCGCCCGGTCCGGGCCGGTGGCAGGTCCTGCAGAGCCGTGGTCTCTCTTTCCTGAGATAGGTTTTCCCCTTCCGCCCGGCATGGAGGGGGGAGAGGGTCCGTTCGTCGTGGCAAGTGAGACACCCAAGGCCGCCCTTTTCCAAGGGAAGGTCCGTTTTGGACCAGGGTTTTCCCCCCAAGGGATGGCTTGTCCCGGGGGGAAAAACGTGGCACTCCCGGCACCCCTGGGAAGAGGAAATTTCCCCATCCGGAAGCTCCATACCGGACCCCCCGCCCCCAACAGATCCCGAACCTCCCGCTGCCGCGAACAGGGGAAGGATCAGGGCCAAGCACCATTTCCGTTCCATGGAGGACCACCCCTTTCCCGGACCCAATCGTTTGTTTCGGAAAGGGAGGAACTCTCCATGGAAAAGAATCCCCTCACGCCCATGCCATGGGCCCGATGAAGAGGGCAGGAAAAAATCGGCCGCTTTGCTTTGACGGACGACTCCGGATTGTTTCCTTTCTTCCCCATCCCTCTTCACCCGGCCCCTTACTTCCGGCAAGATATGGGAATCGGAAGTCAGGACTTCCCCCCAGGAGAAAGCTTGCGCGCCGTGCCATCCTTCCCTTCCTCCCCGGTTCTTTTCTTCCTGGCCTTTCTTTCAGGATCCTTCGCCCTGGGGTGCGGCGCAGTCACCCGGCACAAGGTCCTCTCCTTCTTCTTCGACGGGGTCCCTCCACTGGAAGGGGAAGGCGGAAGACAACAGGGCCTCAAGGGACGGAGACCAGGGAGCCCCAAAGGCGCCCGTAGAAAGGCCCCGAAGGCTTCCCTTCATCCGCCCTTCGTGAAGAAACATTGCGACAAGTGCCATGCCGGGCTCCCGAGGAGGTTCAAGGGGCAGAAGAGCGGGATCAGCTTCCTCACGGGAACGCCCCGGCTTGCCCTCCCCCTGGACAAGCTGTGCCTCCAGTGCCACAAGCTTCCCGCCGCCAAATACGTCCACGGGCCCGTGGCCATGGGAAGGTGCGAAACCTGCCACATGCCCCATCGCTCTCCCTACCCCCACCTGCTGAAGAAGGGAAAAGTCCGGGACCTCTGCTTCCAGTGCCACACCAAGGATCTCTTCGTCTCCATGGACCTCCACCAGGAAAAGGGGTGGATCCTGAAGGCTTGCACAGCCTGTCACGACCCTCACGGGGGGAACCGGTCCGACCTGGTCCACCCGCCCGGGGAGAAGCCCGTCCAGTTGGGGGGAGAAGCCCACCAGCCGGCCCCCGCGTCCCGGCCGGCCCGGCGAAAGAGCGCCGCCGGTGAAAAAAGGCCTTCTTCCCCGAAAAGGAAGGCCGGGAAAAGCTGATGGCGCGCGCTTCCTCCAGGAAAAGCCGCCGGGGCTTTCCCCGTCCCGGAAGGAGCGCGGGGTGGCTTCTCTTCTTCTTTCTCCTTCCATCCATCCCTTCCCGGGCCCAGGAGAAAGGAGGGTTCAGGCTCCAGGAATTCAACGGCGGCCTCCGCTTCACCGGAAGCTATCGCAAGGACACCACATCCGCCCTCGGGACGGACCTTTCCTACTGGGAGAAACGGTTCCGGGAAAACGTCTTTCTCGATTTTACGGGCTACTACTACCACCCCCTCCTCCTCTCTTTCCGCATCCAGGCCGACCTGGGCCTGGAACAATCCTCCACGGGAGGGGACTATGAAAACCTGGGGGGAAACATCGACAACCGCAACATCGGCTACCGGGGAGACGTCGACATCCTGAAGGAGCACCCCTACCCCGGCCACATCTACACCCTCCGCCGGGAGACCAGGAACCGCCAGCTCTTCGCCAGGCCCACGGAGGCGGTGATCACCGAGACGGGCCTGGATCTCAGGGCCCGCAAATGGTGGATCCCTTCCTTGTTTCATTACCATCATTACACCTACAACGGCACTTGGAGGGACTTCCGGGACGAGCGAAGGGACAACTTCCACCTCCAGGGCAACCGGTCCGAAAGGGGCGCCTACTACGACTACTCGGTGGAATACAACAAGGTGAACACCCTCTACACCTCGAACCGTTACGACGACCTCTTCGCCTTCGCTTCCACCCGCCACGACCTGGACGGAAGGGGAAAATCCTCATTCTTCAACAGGGCCTTTCTCCGGGACCAGGCGGGGAGCATTTCCAACCGCCACTGGGGATACGATTCCACCCTCCGGGTCCAGTATCTCCCCCGGCTCTACTCCCTCCACTCGGCGGGCTTCGACCGCTCCCAAAGGAGGGGAGGCTCGGAAAACGAAAACCTTCGTTTCAATTCCTCCCTCCACCACAGGCTCTACGAAAGCCTGGACTCCCAGGTCGCCGGAAGGATGGAGCGAAGCGATTTCGACGAGGGGAGGATCGACCGCTACGGGGGAGACGCGGGCTTCGCCTACAAGAAGAGGACCTTCTTCGGGAGTCTCTACGGCAATTTCTCCTTGGGGTATTTCCTCCAGGACGAGGAGTTCAAGGACCTCCTCGTCAGCGTCCTGGACGAAGGGCACGCCGTGACCCAGGGCGTCCCCATCTACCTGGACCACCCGGGAGTCATCGTCTCCACCATCGTGGTCACCGACGAAACCGGTCTCATCCTGTATTCCCAGGCGGCCGGGGACTACACGGTAAGCCACGAGGGCGTCCAGGTGAGGATCGACATCCCCCTGGGGAGCCGAATCTCCACGGGCCGGACCATCCTGGTGGACTACGACTACAGGCCCTACCAGGACAGGAGGTTCGAGACGCGCACCAAGAACATGGGGGTCGGTTTCCGGGTCCTTGATTTCTTCTCCCTGGAACTCGGCATGGACAGGATGCGACAGGACCTTCTCTCCGGAGCCGGCGGAGAGACCCTGGACCACTTGAGGACCAGGAGGGCCCGGGCGAGGCTCTTCCAATGGGACCAGTCCTTCTCCGTCCTCTACGAAGAGAGAAAGTCCAGGCTCACCCCGTACGACAGGTTGTCTTTCGATCTGGGGGGAGGATTCGACCTGGGCCGGGCGACCCGGCTGAACCATGGAGTCACCTCCTGGTGGACCAAGTATCCCGACGCGGGCGACATGGAGAGGGGGCGGGGCCTCTTCCTCGAGTTCGACTCCGGCTCGCCCGATGCCGCCTTCCTCTCCCTCAGGGGGACCTACAGGGAGACCCACCTGCGCAGCGACAACGGCAGGGGTTACAATCTGGAAGGAAGGTTCTCCCACCGGTTCAGGAAGACCACGGTGGGCCTGGAGTTTCAGTTCCTGAAGGAAAGATATAAAATCGCCTCCGACCGGGAATACGTAAACTTCAAGATATTCCTCGAGAGGAAATTCTAGTGGGCAAAAACGGATCCACCCTCCTCCTCGGACCCCATGGCGCGGCCTGGCTCCTTCTTCTCCTCTCTTCCTGCGCCGGCGGGCCCGCGGTGTTCACCTGGAAGTCGCCGGAACGTCTGTCCTGGCCCGGGAACCCCAAGGGCCCCTGGATCGAGTTCCTTCTGGCCTACAGGGGAACGATGGACGTGGAAAGGAAAAGAGGCTTCTGGGAGGGCCTCTCCAGCCTGCTCGCCGGCTCCCGGGAGGAACGCCTCGTCTCCCCCGCGGGCCTGGCCTTGGACGGCCGGGAGAACCTCTACGTAGCCGACCCGGGCAGGCGGGCCCTCCACAAGATCTCTCTCAGGACGGGACTCCACCAGGTCTTCACACACTCCGCAGGGGGGACCTTTCTGTCGCCCGTGGGGGTCGCCGCCGGCCCGGAAGGCCGGGTCTTCGTCTCCGACTCCGCCAGGGGAAGGATCACCGTCCTCTCCTCCTCCGGGAAGGTCCTGGGAGAGATCGGAAAGAAGGGGGAGATCGGCAGGCCCACGGGAATGGCCTGGGATCCCCTGAAGGGCCGCCTGCTGGTGGCCGACACAACCCGGGGCAGGATCCTGGCCTTCCGGGCCGACGGCGCGCTCCTCGGGGCCTACGGCCGCAGGGGCGCCGGGCCCGGGGAGTTCAACTACCCAACGGCCGTGGCCGTCTCCAGGAAAGGGCTGGTCCTGGTCTCGGACAGCATGAACTTCAGGGTCCAGGTCCTCTCTCCCGAAATGAAACCCATCCGGACCTTCGGGATCCCCGGGCGGGGCCCCGGGAATTTCGCCTGCCCCAAGGGAATCGCCCTGGATTCCCGGGACCATGTCTACGTGGCGGACAGCATGTTCGACAACGTCCAGATCTTCGACCTGGAGGGCAGACTTCTCCTGGTCTTCGGATCGAGAGGAACCGGCCTGGGCAGGTTCTACCTGCCCTCGGGCCTCTTCATCGACAGCAAGGACCGGATCTTCGTCTCCGACGGCGGGAACGCCCGCCTCCAGGTCTTCCAGTTCCACGAGGCGCCGAAATGAAGGATTCCATCCGCCGAGTTTCTTCCCTTTGCGTCCCGGCGGCCGCCGGGTTCCTCTTTCTTTTCCTCCCATCCCCCCTTTCGGCCCAGACATCCATCGTGAACACCAAGCACAACCTTTCCGTCTCCGGTCCCGGACCCTACAAGGCCCTTTCGGAGACCCGGATCTGCCTCTTCTGCCACGCCCCGCACAACGCACGGATCCAGGCCCCCCTCTGGAACCGGGAGGACTCTGTGACGAGCTATCTCACCTACAAGAGTTCCACCCTGACGCCCGGCCTTGTTTCCCAGCCCAACGGCTCCACCAAGCTCTGCCTCTCCTGCCACGACGGGACGATCGCCCTGGGAAACGTGGTGAGCCTCAACTCCGAAATCTCCATGGCCTCGGGCCGGCGATACCTTCAAAGCGGATCGGGTTGCCTGGGCACGAACCTCCGGGACGACCACCCCGTGTCCTTTTCATACGCCGCCTCCAAGGGCGGAACGGGACAGGGCTTCCGCCTTCCCTCCATGGTCACCCCGCCCGTGCGGCTCGACTCCAAAGGCATGGTGCAGTGCACTTCCTGCCACGACCCTCACAAGGACATGCACGGGATGTTCCTCAGGACAGAAAGAAGGGGGGGGAAGCTCTGTCTTTCCTGCCACGACCCGCTGGGGTGGACATCTTCGGCTCACCGCAACTCTACGGCCGGATGGAACGGAGCGGGGCTCAACCCCTGGCCCAAGGCCGCCTATACGACGGTGGAGGAAAACGCCTGCGAGAACTGCCATACCCCACACGGAGGCAACCATCCCGAGCGCCTCCTGGTCTTCAGCGCGGAAGAAGAGAACTGCCTGAGGTGCCACAACGGGAACGTGGCTTCCAAGAACATCCAGGCCGACATCTCCAAGCCTTACGCCCACAACCCGGCTTCATGGAACGGAGTCCACGACCCAGCGGAGAACCCCCTCACCATGGCCCGCCACGTGGAGTGCCAGGACTGTCACAACGCCCACTACGCCCATCCCGGGGAAGTCGAGGCCCCGGGGGTTCCGGGTCCCCTGGAAGGCGTTTCGGGCATCGACTCCAGCGGGAACCCCGTCTCCAAGGTCTCCTTCGGCTACCAGGTCTGCTACAAGTGCCATGCCGACAACCACGGCTCCACGCCCCTGGTTCCCAGGGTCCTTCTCCAGATGAACGTGCGCCTGGAATTCTCCCCGGCCAACCCCTCCTTCCACCCCGTCGAAGGACCGGGAAAGAGTTCCGACGTGCCCAGCCTCCTCCCTCCCTGGACCACGTCGAGCGTCATGACCTGCTGGGACTGCCACGCCGGCGACGGATCCTCCGCCGGGGGCCCCCACGGATCCTCCTACCCTGGACTCCTGAAGAAGAGACTGGAGACGGCCGACTACACCACCGAGTCCTCCTCGGCCTACGCCCTTTGTTACGAGTGCCACAGCCGAAGCGCGATCATCGGGGGCATGGGCGGCGGGGGGTCTTCGGGTTTCCGCCTCCACCGGAAGCACGTGGTGAACGAAAGAACCCCCTGCACCGTGTGCCACGATCCCCACGGGATCTCCTCCAACCAGGGGAACAGCACCAACAACTCCAGGCTCATCAACTTCGACACCCGGGTGGTCTTCCCCTCCAAGGTTGTCCCCGGGGTTCTCCGCTTCGAAGACCGAGGATACAGGCGAGGCTCGTGCACCCTGCTCTGCCACGGAAAGGACCACGCCGACAGGAGGTATTGATCTCTTCCCCGACCCCGGCGGGGCGGAATCACGGGCGCCGGAATTCCACCTCGCCGAGTTCGTATCCCTTTCTCAGGGTTCCGGCCGGGAAGGGGCGGGGCGGCATGGGCCGCTCGGTCGTGCAGGGCCGGACCTGGTGGAAGGCGATCTCCACCCCGGACGGCCGGGTCGACGCGTAGAGCCAGACCCTGGCCTTGCAGGAAACCTCCGCGCCCGCCTTGGGAGCGCCCCCCCGGACCCGGACCGTGTGGGCCCCCGGGGAGACGGGCAGGGTGATCCAGATCCACCGGCCCCGCTTTCCCTCCCTGTGGAAGGAAGCGGGCTTGCCGTCGAGGAGAACGGAAAGCCCCTTCCTGCCCCGAAGGGGCCCCTGGTAGGGATCGAGGAGAACCGCCAGCATGGGATCCACGGCGGAATCGTCCAGGTCGAAACGAACCTCCATGTCCAGCCCGGGACCCTCCCCTCGCAGGGCCACGATGGAGGAACGGACCGGATAGGCATCCTCGGTTCGGGAGAGGGAAAACGCCGAAGGGGGAATCTCCTTGCCCTCCACGACCAGGCTCTTCACCCGCCCCGGGTTGAGGAGGGAGGCCCTCGGCCCGGCCCGGAGGACCCGGACCACGTATGGGTCGCCCTTGGGGCGAACCACATCGAAGACCGCGTCCGCCAGGAGGGGACGGTCCGCGGAGTCCATGGGGTAGACCTCGTAGACGGCGGTCTCGTATCCATCGAGGGGAATCTCCAGGGAGGCCCCGGCCGCGTAGAGGTCGGGCAGGATATACCTGGTGGGATAGACCCTTTCCACGACGAGCGAGGCGGCCTTCCCGTCCAGGCCGAAGGCCGGATCCAGCTTCACCCGGATCTTCCCGGCCCGAAGGGAAGGATTGCGGAGGGCGAAAATACCGCGGTTCCCAGCGAAATGGGCGTAGCCGTAAGGCTCGCCCGCCCCCGGGTCGCCGCCGATCATCTCGGTGTTCCTCAGCACGGAAAACCTGTTTTTGGCCCACCGGATGGAGTCCCCCAGGGCGCGCCACTCCCCGTCCGTAAGAAGGTCGGGGGAGACGTAGAGTTCCCACATGGAAACGCCCCGGGCGAAGTAGAGGAGGGCGTTGTTGGTGAACTTGTCCAGGGGCTCCGCCTCGCCCCCGAGTTTCTGCAGGGTCCCCTTGATGATCCCGTGGGTCATCATGTTGGAGATGGGGAACCAGACATTCTTCTTGCGGAAGTCCTCGTAGAGGACGATGTCCCGGTAGGTCATGGCCGAGTCCCTCTTGCTCCAGGAGGGAACGTCCGAGAAACCGTAGTCACCGCCCTGCATCCAGATCTGGTTGGAATACTGGAGCCACCACGGGCTGAGCCAGGTGCCGGAGGTGATGTTGAGGTAGACGCCGGGATTCGCCTTCCTCACGGCCCGGCAGAGATCCACGACGCTCTCCAGGACGGCACGCCTGGAATAGATGCCCACCGGGTGGCCGTGATCCGGTTCACTGCAGGAGAACTGGATGCCGTCCCACTTGTAGTAGCCCACGCCGTCCTTCTTCACGAAGTCCACGACCCGCTTCTTGAAAAGAGCGTGGTAGTTCCTGCCCGCCAGGCAGAGCTGGTCTCCCACGACCTCGTAGCCGTGGGCCTTCATCCACTCGATCCGCCACTTCCTGTGCGAATACCCGCCGATGGGCCCGAACCAGATCCCCAGCGACGACCCCAGGGAGGCCAGTCTCCTGGAGATGGGAAGGAGGCCGTTCGGGAACTGCTCCTTCCTCAAGACCCAATCGCTCTTGTAGACATCCCACCCGTCGTCCAGGACGAAGGCGTCCAGGTGGATGCCGTATTTCTTGATCATGTTCCTCTCGAACAGGTCGATGATGCGCAGGGTGTTCTTCTCGTTCATCACGTGGCTCTCGTCCTTGACCATGACGGGAGCCCTCAGGTCGTACCAACTGTTGTAGAGGGTATAGGGCCTGACCGGCGCCACGCGGACCCAGTCCAGGTAACGGAAGAACCAGTATTTCACCCGGTTGTCGGGGGTGAGCCCCAGGACAGCCCAGTCCGAGGCGATTCCCTTCTTCTTCACCCGCTTCCCGACCCACTCCGAACAGGTGACCCGGGCCGTCCCCATGTGGGAGAAGAGAGTGTTCCGCGATCCCGGATACTCCAGGCCGAAGAAGGCCCCGAACTTCCCGTAATCCAGCGCCACGGGCTGGCCGAAGTCCCCCTCCTTCACCACCTCGAAGCCCGGGGAAATCCTGGAATCCACAGGCGAGATCTTCCTCAGGAAGTGCCGGCCCACCCGGTCGTCCCGGACGACCACCCTCTTCCCCGCGAAAAAGGCGCCCTCCTTCAGGCGCCACGTGATCTCCAGGAGAAAGGGCCCGCGCCGGGACCGGAAGAAGAGGGAGAGATCCTTCGCCCCGCCGGGACCGTCGCCCCGGGCCGACCCCTCGTAGCGGAAGTCTCCGGCCCTGAAGACGACGGGGTTGTCCGCGTTGTATTTCTTCCCCGGGGCGTGCCAGCCCGTCCACATGAAGTCCAGGGCGAAGTCCCCGTCCGTCTCCAGAACCGCCCCCTCCGGGGCCTTCCCCTTCCCGGGGCAGCCCACCAGCTCCAGCCTCTCTCCGGCCAGGGAGCCGTCCCGGACCACCACCTGGAGGGCGGCGATCCCGTTGGAGATGCGGAAGGTCCTCTCCGGGCTCTCCTGTGCCTGGGAAGGGAGGAAAGAGACGAGGGAGAAAGTCAGGGAAAGAAGGAAAAGGCCGGGGATTCCCCTGCCGGCCTGGCCGGGATTCCGTTTCATCTCGCAGGTCCTCCAGTAAAAGCGTCCACCCCGTTCCTGGCCGGGGCCCGCCGGGCGGAGCCCGGCGTTTCGAGGGAACCCGAGGAAAAAGAAGAAAGCAAGGATCTTTCCCCCCCGCTATCCTGGTCCCCCCTTGGAGCGGACCCGGATGAAACGGGAGGCAGGCGATGGACCGGAGAAGCTTCCTGAAAACCCTGGGCGCCGGGGCGGTCACCCTGGCCCTTCCTTCCTGCGCTTCCCCCGGAAAGAGAAAGGCGGGGCGCCGGCCCAACGTGGTCCTGTTCCTGGTGGACGACCTCGGATGGCGGGACCTGGCCTGCACGGGCAGCACCTTCTACGAGACCCCCAACATCGACCGGCTGGCCCGGGAAGGAATGCGCTTCACCAACGCCTACGCATCCTGCCCGGTCTGCTCCCCCACGAGAGCGAGCATCATGACCGGGAAATACCCGCCCCGGGTGAACATCACCGACTGGATCCCGGGGATGCGCCCCAGGAACCGGAAGCTCCTGGGCCCGCCCATCTCCCGGCACCTGGCGCTGGAGGAAGTCACCATCGCCGAGGCCCTGAAGCAGGCGGGCTACAAGACCTTCTTCGCAGGTAAGTGGCACCTGGGAGGCAAGGGCTACTACCCCGAGAACCAGGGTTTCGACACCAACATCGGGGGATGCGCCTGGGGCTCGCCCCACGGCGGATACTACTCGCCCTACAGGAATCCCCACATGAAGGACGGCCCCAAGGGGGAATACCTGACGGACAGGCTGACCAGGGAATGCCTGAAGTTCCTGGACACCGTGGGGGACCGGCCCTTCTTCCTGGACCTCTCCTTCTACGCCGTCCACGCCCCCATCCAGGGGTGCAAGCGCTTCGTGCCCCATTTCCAGAAGAAGGCCGGCGCCCTGCCTCCCCTCGAAGGC
>JALUZX010000810.1 GCA_027011425.1 Planctomycetota bacterium | reverse complement strand
TCGATCCCATCACCCGCCTGGAAGGGCACGGGAAGATCGAGATCTTCCTGGACGAGAAGGGAAACGTGGAGAGGGCCTTCTTCCAGGTCCCCGAACTCAGGGGCTTCGAGACCTTCTGCCTGGGGCGGCCCGCCGAGGAGATGGCCCGGATCACCCCAAGAATCTGCGGGGTCTGCCCCACGGCCCACCACATGGCCTCCACCAAGTGCCTGGACGACCTCTGGCAGGTGGAGCCGCCCAAGCCGGCGAAGTTGCTCCGGGACCTGGCCTACAACGCCTTCATGTTCGAGGACCACCTGCTCCACTTCTACTACCTGGGCGGGCCGGACTTCGTGGTGGGCCCAACGGCCCCCAAGGCGGAGAGAAACATCCTGGGCGTCATCGCCAAGGTGGGCCTGGAGGTGGCGGGCAAGGTGATCTCCGCCCGCAAGAAGGTGCGCCTCATGATGGAAGGCATGATGGGCAAGGTGATCCACCCTGTCTTCGGCCTTCCCGGCGGGGTCTCCAAGGGCATGACCGAAGAGGAGCGGAAGGAATACCTGGCCGTCGTCGACGAGGCCCTGGAATTGGCCCGGTTCTCCCTGGCCATCTTCGACCAGGTGGTTCTCCAGGACAAGACCAACCTGGACCTGGTGCTCAGCCAGGGGTATACGCACCAGACCTACTACATGGGCCAGGTCAACGAGAAGAACCAGCCCGATTTCTACGACGGCTGGATCCGGGTGGTCGATCCCGAGGGCAGGGAGTTCGCACGTTTCGCCCCCAGGGACTACACCCAACACATCGCCGAACACGTGGAGCCCTGGAGCTACATCACCTTCCCCTACCTGAAGAAGGTCGGCTGGAAGGGCTTCGTCGAAGGCAAGGAGAGCGGCGTCTTCCGCGTGGCCCCTCTTGCGCGCCTCAACGCCTCGGAGGGGATGGCCACCCCCGAGGCCCAGGCCGCCCACGACAAGATGTATTCCACCCTGGGCGGAAAGCCCGCCCACGCCACCCTGGCCTTCCACTGGGCCCGCCTCGTGGAGGCCCTGCAGGCGGCGGAGCGCATGAAGCAGATCCTCCAGGACAAGGACATCACGAGCCCGGAGATCCGGAATCTCCCGACAGCCACCCCCAAGGAGGGCGTTGGGATCGTGGAGGCCCCGAGAGGAACGCTGATCCACCACTATTTCACCGACGAGAACGGCCTTCTCACCAAGGTGAACCTCATCGTGGCCACCAACCACAACGCGGCGCCCATCGCCATGTCCGTGGAGAAGGCCGCAAAGAGCGCCATCAAGAACGGCAAGGTGGACGACGGGCTCCTCAACATGGTGGAGATGGCATTCCGGGCCTACGACCCATGCCACGCCTGCGCCACCCACACCCTCCCCGGGAGGATGCCCCTGGAGGCCCGGATCCGGGACCACCGGGGCGAGGTGGTCCGTGTGCTCAGAAGGTAACGGCGGGACCGTGACGGCCCGATCTGCCCCCTCCCTGATCGTGGGGCTTGGGAATCCCCTCCTTTGCGACGACGGGGCGGGGATCCTCCTGGCCCGGGAGGTCCACCGCCTGCTGGGGGACGAGAGAGTGGAACTCAGGGAGGCCGCCGTCGGGGGCCTGGAACTCATGGACCTCCTGGAGGGGCGGGAGCGGGCCGTGGTGATCGACTCCATTCTTTTAGAGGACGAGGAACCGGGGGAACTCTTTCTCCTCGACCTGGAGGGACCCCTGGCGGAGAGCTTCGATGGGGGGAGCCACCACCTGGGGCTCCTGGAGGGGCTGGAGGTGGCCCGGCGGCTCAGGATCCCCATGCCGGGCTACCTGAAAGTCTACGCCCTCCAGGTGGAGGATCCCTTCACCTTCCGGGAGGGCTTGACCCCCAAAGTCGCCGCAGCCCTCCCTTCCGCGGCCGAAAAGATCGCCCGGGAGACCCGCTCCCGGCTTTGTTTCCGGGGTGAGGTAAAACCCGGAAGAAATCTTTGACAAGGCCGCCGAGGGCCCTTCTTTTTTGGGGCGGTTCAGCGGTGGAGGTTGTCTTTGCCCCCGTGGAGTCCGGCCGGGCGGGCAGCCTGGTTCCTGGAATAGTTTTCGAGTAAATGGGCGGCCTCTTTCCATCCTTTCACCCGGGCCCAGTAGATGGGGGTGTTGCCTTTCCGGTCCTGGGCGAGGGGGTCGGCGCCTTTCTCCAGGAGGAAGAGGATCATCGCCTGGTGGCCCTTGCAGGCTGCCAGGTGGAGAGGAGTGACCTCGTCCTTGTTTCGGGCGTTCACGCTGGCTCCGTGGGCCGCCAGGGCCTTGGCGATCTCCAGGGAGCCGTCGAAGGCCGCCAGGTGGAGAGGGGTGGCTCTCGTGCGGGTGACCGCGTTGGGATCGGCGCCCCGGTCCAGGAGGAGCCTGACCGCGGCGGGGGAGCGGGCCGTGACGGCCAGGTGGAGGGGGGTCGCGCCGAACCGGTTCCGCGCGTTTGGGTCGGCGCCCCCGTCCAGAAGGAGGCGGATGCCCTCGGCGTCGCCCGCCTCGGCCGCCTGGAGGATGCCGGCGTAGCGAGGGCCCTTCCCCGCGCAGGAGGAGAGAAGGATGAGCGCCCATAGAAGGCCCGTAGAAGGTGGGTTTTTCCGATGGACTCGGTTCATTCAGGCTTCCCCGTAACGGTTACGACCTTGTTGTTCTCCTTCAGGCGGCGTTCCAGCTCTTCAACGGTCTGGACGGGGATCCGGACGTAGAAGACGGAGCCCTTTCCGGGAGAGCTTTCCACCCGGATGGAACCCCCGTGTTTCTCCACCACGTCCTTGGAGATGGTGAGGCCCAGGCCCGTTCCCCGGGGTTTTTCGGTGATGATGTCGGAAACGGCCTGGCGGAATCTCTGGAAGATGATTTCCTGCTGGTCCTCGGGGATTCCCGGGCCGTAGTCACGGACGGCGACCTCGATGAAAGGCCCTATCCTTTTTCCCGAGATCTCCACTTTGTTGTCCTCGAAACTGAACTTGATTGCGTTGGAGATGAGGTTGGTCCAGACCTGCTTGAGCCTGTCCCGGTCTCCCGCCGTCTCCAGGTCCTCCTCGGGGAGGTGGAGTTCCAGGGTGACGTTCTTTTCCATGCCCAGGGTCCGGGTGGCCTGGACCACGTCCCAGAGGGTGGCCTTCACGTCCACCATGTTGAGGTGGAACCTCTGTGTCCCGGACTGGAGCTTGCTCAGGTCAAGGACGTCCTCCACGAGCCTCATCAACCTCTGGGCCTCGGAAACGATGATCTCCAGGAATTCGTGTCTTTCCTCCGGTTCCTGGTCCCCGTAGTCCTTCAGGATTTCCGCGAAAGAGAGGATGGATGTCATGGGCGTGCGCAGTTCGTGGGAGACATTGATCAGGAATTGGCTCTCCGTCTGGGCCGCGGCCAAGGCTTCGTCCCGGGCCTTGATCAGTTCCTGCTGGGCCTTGTTTCTCTCCTCCATGGTCTCCACGATCCGGTCCATCATGGCGTTGAAGGAGGCGGCCAGCTCGGCGAACTCGTCGTCTCCTTCCACCTCCACCCGGGTGGAAAAATCGTTCTCCCGGACTCTTCTTGTCGCCTGGGTCAGAAGCTCGATGGGGCGGAGGTGCCGCCTGATCTGGTGGAGACTGAGAAGAATCACGACAAGGAAGGAAAGGACTGTGACCAGGAGGAAGGAGATCCGGAAGCTGTCCAGGGGATGGAGGACCTGGGACTTGTCGCTGGAGCAGATGATGGTCCAGTCGGCCCCGAACTTGGGTTGCATGAAAAGAGTCCAGTAAGAGGTGAGGTAGGTCTCCTCTTTCCCGCCCCACTGGAAGTGCCCCGTCGAGGGGTTGACGTCCAGGGCGGATGCCAGGGCCGGAAGGAATCCCTGTTCCCCGTGGTTGGAAAAGAGGATTCCTCCCCCTTCGTCCAGGACCGCCAGGTAACGGGAAGGGGCGAGCAGGGTATCGCCGCTCCACAAGTAGGCCGGCGAGATCTCCCCAACGAGGTAGGCGGGATCCTCGCGGGAGGTGCCGGTGTCCATGGCCAGGAAGACCCGGGCGAAGCCGTTCTTGCCGTGAACCGCTTTGACCAGGGTTCTGCCGCTTTGGAGGAATTTCCTTTCTTCCCCGCTGAAAGGAGGAAAAGGCGGGGGGGGAGGTTCCCCCTGGAGCTTCCGGCCCCGGGCGTCCATGAGGCACAGGTTCCGGAAACACCCCCGGAAATTTTCTTCCAAGGAGGCGTAACTGGAGGAGAACGCCCCGGGACCAGCGCGCCTGAGGTCCGCCGCGAGAAGTTTCAGGTTGGATTCCAGAAAGAGGAGGCGGGCGTGGAGGAAGAGCCCCGCCCCCTTGGTTTCTTCATGGAGCCGTTGGAGGGCCTGGTCCCGCAGCTGGCGGGTTACCCCGTCATAGGAAAGGAAGGCCAGCGTAGACAGGGGAATCAGGGCGCAGAGGACGAAAAGGAAGAAGATCCTCCTGCCGAAACGGGTCGCCAGGAACTGGCGCCCCAGGTTCTTCAGGAAAGACTTTCCCTTTTTCCTTCCTTCAGTCTCCCCCGTTGGGGGTGGAAGATGGTCGCGCCCCTTCATTCCTACCCCAGGTCGCCGCCATGAAACCAGTTCAGGCTCTTGGAAAGTTTTTTCCGGGAGTCCGTGATGGACTGCACCAGGTCCAGAAGGGTGGCGGATTCGGAGAAGAGGGCCTCCTCCTGGAGGAGCCCGGCGAGTTTCTCCAGGTTGGCCGCCTCCTTGCGGGCCTCCTGAATCTTCTCCCTCCAGGCCTCCACCATGGCGTTGAATTCCTCGAACTCGGGATGGAGGAAATCTCTCTTGCGGATGACCTGCCGGCCCGGGAGTTCGCCCTTCTTCATGGCGCGGAAGAGGGCGGAGAGCCTGAAGAGAGGGCCCGCCATCCTGTGAGAGGAAAGAATGGAGTGGAGGGCGATGACCGAGACCGCCAAAAGGGCCAAGGGCCAGAAGTGGGTATGGAGGTAGAGGAGGGAATAGGCCGGGTTCCAGAAAGGGTTCTGCTGGGCCGCCGGGAGGCCTTCCATGGCCTCGACCAGGGGGGAGAAGATCCCCAAGGCCATGACCAGGAGGAAGAAGAAGGCGTAACCCAGGGCGTGGAGGAGGAGGGGACCCTGGATCCTGGGATTGATAAAATATCTCCTCCGCCGGAACCAGTGCCTGGCCGGGGAGGGCTTCTCCTTGGAAGTGGAGGCGGGCGGGGCCGCCCTCTCTGTGGAAGGACGGGTGTCCCGGCGGACGGGCGGATCCTGCGTGGCGAGGCCGCCGGAGTGGTCGTTCCTCATGCCGTTCTCCCTGGCTTGGGCCCGAAGGGTGTCCGGGTAGATCCTCTCTTCGCTTTCAGGGAACCCATGCTCCCTTCCCCGGGGAAGGGTTCCTCCATCTTTTCGACCCCCCCCATCCGGGCCTTGAGAATGGGTGGAAACCGCCATGGTATGGGGG
>JALUZX010000809.1 GCA_027011425.1 Planctomycetota bacterium | reverse complement strand
GGTCTTCCCCGCGGACCTGACCCTTTCTGTGATGATCAAGGCCGGAACGGGGGATGAAGACCAGGGCGGCGGACTGGTCTGGCGGGCCCTGGACGCGGACAACTACTACATCACCCGCTGGAACCCCCTGGAGGACAACTTCCGCCTCTACAAGGTGGTGCGGGGCCGCCGGTCCATGCTGACCGGGGTGAGGCTCAAGGTGGATCCCCGGAAATGGCACAGGATCACCGTGAAGACCAAGGGCCGGAGGATCACAGTCTACTTCGACGGGAAGAAATACCTCCAGGCCGAGGACTCCACCTTCACCAGGCCCGGACGGGTGGGGCTCTGGACCAAGGCCGACGCGGCCAGTTACTTCGACGACTTCCGGGTCTCCTGGTAGACTTTCATCTTTTCCCAGGTCTGAAGCTCCTTGTTTCCCCGGCACGGGGTGCCCGGGCGCTCCGTGCCGTTTTTTCGAATCATCCGGGTCCGGTCCAAGGTTGAGAGGCATGGCTTCGAAGAACAGGCTGTGGGGTTCCGCCCGGGGACTGCTCTTGCTTTCGTCCTGCTTCCTTTCCTTGGGGCTTTCCAGGCTCCAGGCCCAGGGGGGGCCTGCCTCACGCCCCGCGCAGGGAAAGGATAGGGTCCCGGTCCTCCGGTGCGGGGTCCTCCCCAAGGACCTGAAGCTCGACGGAATCCTGGACGAACCGGCCTGGAAGAAGGCCGACGCCATTCCCAACCTCACCGTGGTGGAGCCGAACGTGGGGGCCGAACCCACGGGAAGGACCCGTGTCCAGGTCCTGGCCGACCCTGGGGGGCTGGTGATCGGGATCCTCTGCGAGGACCCGGAACCGGACAAGATCGTGAGCTATTCCGTGGCCAGGGACGCCCACATCTTCGGCGAAGACCACGTGCGGGTCGTGCTCGGGACCTACATGGACGGGCGGACGGGATACATCTTCGCCGTAAATCCCTCGGGGGCCCGTTTCGACGCCCTCGTGGCCCGGAGGGGGGAGAGCTTCGATTCGAGCTGGGACGGGATCTGGGAGGCCGCCGCCCACAGGGGGGCCTACGGCTGGTCCGTGGAGATCCGGATTCCCATCCTCACCCTGGGCTTCAAGAAGGGTCTCCACTCCTGGCATTTCAACGTGGAGCGCCGGATCGAGAGGATCCGGGAGAACAGCCGCTGGGCGGGGATCAGCAGGGACTGGCGGGTCACCCAGACGAGCCACGCGGGCCTCCTCACGAACCTCCCGGACTTCAACCTGGGATACGGAATCAGTATTCGTCCTTCCGGCGTGGCCAGCTACGGGAAGAAGGCCAGGGGAAGGAGCCCGGACGTGGACACGGACCTGAGCCTGGACGTGGAATGGAGGATCACGCCCGACCTCCTGGGGGCGCTGACCTTCAACACGGATTTCGCCGAGACGGAAGTGGACACCCGAAGGCTCAACCTGACCCGGTTCCCGCTCTTCTTTCCCGAGAAACGGACCTTCTTTCTCGAGGGGCGGGACGCCTTCGATTTCGGCCTGGGCCTCCGGACCGACGTGGTTCCTTTCCACAGCAGGAGGATCGGGCTCGTGAGCGGGCGTACGGTGCCCCTGGATTACGGCGCCAAGGTGGTCGGCCGGGTTGGAAAGACCAGCGTCGGGGCCCTGGGGGTCCGGACGGGCAAGGAGGACGGCGTGGCCCCGTCCACGGAGATGGGCGTGGTCCGGCTGAGGCGGGACGTCCTGGAGGAGTCTTCCGTGGGCGTGATCGCCACGGCGGGGGATCCCCTGGGCAGGGGCGGCTCCTGGATGGCCGGGACGGATTTCACCTACCAGACCAGCAAGTTCCGGGGGGACAAGAACTTCCTCGTCGGCGTCTGGGGGCTCACCATGGACCGGGCGGGGTTGAGGGGCGGGAGCAAGTCCGCCGTCGGCGGAAAGATCGACTACCCCAACGATCTATGGGACATCTCCCTGGACTACAAGCGGATCGGGAAGGAGTTCGATCCCTCCCTGGGGTTCGTGCCGCGAAGGGGGGTCCAGAAATTCCACTTGGGCTGCGACTTCATGCCCAGGCCGGAGAACTCTTTCATCCGGCAATGGTATTTTGAATCCGGGATCAGGTATTATACGAAACTGGAAGGCAAGTGGGAGTCCTACACCGTCTTCACCGCGCCTTTCCACTTCGAGACCCAGGCGGGCGACGAGATCGAGTTCAATGTGATGCCCCAGGGGGAGCGCCTGGACGAGGATTTCGAGATCTCCGACGGGGTGGTGATCCCCAAGGGAACCTACCGGTGGGTCAGGTATCGTTTCCAGGTGGACAGCGCCTCGAAGAGGCCCGTTTCGGTCGGGTTCGCCTGGAGGTTCGGCCCCTTCTACGAGGGGCACCTGGACACCTTTCAGGTGGACCTCTTCCTCCGGCCCTGCTCCCTGGTGACGCTTTCCTTTTCCAGCGAGAACAACAACGCCCGCCTTCCCCAGGGGAATTTTCACGAGAGCGTCTACGGATCGAGGATCCGACTGAACCTCTCGCCGGACATGGACTTTTCCAGCTACATCCAATACGATACGGAGAGCAAGCTCCTGGGAACGAACAACCGTTTCCGGTGGACCATCACCCCCTACTCCGACGCTTACCTGGTATGGAACTACAACGTGGACCGGAGGGACGGGCGGTTCGCTCCGGAGTCCTACGAGGCGGTGCTGAAACTCCAATACACCTACCGGTTTTGAGGGTCACCCTTCGAGGGAGACCGCCGCCACCAGGAAGAAGGGCTCTTCCGGCCCCTCCCCCCGGGGCGGGAATTCCGGTGGAAGGGGCCGGGCGGGGACGATCCGGGGTTTTCCGAAAGGGGAGAGGAGGTCATCAAGCTCGACGGCCGTGAAAAACCTCGCCTGGTTCCAGGGGGGCTGGCCCGAGGCCTTCCTGGATCGGGCCATGGGCGAGTCGGCGCCCAGGACCCCCAAAAGAAGGCTTCCCCCGGGAAGGAGGAGCCCGGCCGCCCGGGACAGGGCCTTCTCCGGGTCGGGGACGAACTCGAGGGTCGTGAGAAAGGCCACGCAGGAAAAGGTGGCTTTGCGGATAGGGGGCGCCTCGGCCCTGCCCTGGACCAGCCGCTTCTCCCCCTTGGCGCGGGCCTGCTCCAGCATGGGAAGGGAAAGGTCCAGGCCGAAGGGCTCGTAGCCCGCACGCCGCCAGAAGGGAAACCAGAAGGCCGTGCCGCAACCCATCTCGAGGAGGGCCCCGCTCCGCCCCGGCGGCAGAAGGGCGCCCAAGGCCTCCTCCTCCAAGGCGATACAGGCCTTACCCTTGGGCGTGGCGTGCCACCTCTCATACCCCGCGGCCATCCAGTCGAAAGGGGATTCCTCGGTCAAAGCCCATGGCTCCTTCCTTCTTCTTCTTCCCGCTATTGAAGCATGGCGGTCCTTCCTGGACCCACGGGAGGTTCGGGAAAGACTTCTCTTACCCCAGCTGCCCCGGGCCGCCTGCAGTCTTCACCCCTGCGTGCTCCACGCCGGGGGGCGCCTCCCGATTTTCACGGCGATTCTTCATGAATCATCCATGCTAAGATTTCCGCCCAGGGCCGGATCGTGCTCCCCGGGGAGGTTCGGCCCCGCCCGGAACTCGGGCCGGTTTCCCGTTCGGGTCGCACCCGCAAGGGCGGCCGTAGAGGCCACCGGCCCGACAATGGGGTTTTGACCTTATTTTTTACAAGTATTGCCTAATTCTTTGCCATGGAGAGATCAAGGTGGCAGGACCCGTAATGGAGGCAGGTGTGATTGGGAAGGTTTGCCTTGCGGAAAACCTGGAGTTTCTACGTTCGCTCCCGGCGGAATCCGTGGATCTGATCTACATCGATCCCCCGTTCAATACGGGGAAGGTCCAGCAGAGGACGCAGATTAAGACAGTGCGCTCGGCGAAAGGGGACCGCCTTGGTTTCCAGGGGCGCCGTTACAAGAGCATCGTCGTGGGGACCAAGCGGTTTTCTGATCTTTTCGACGACTACCTTGCTTTCCTCGAGCCGCGCCTCATCGAGGCCTACCGGGTCCTCTCGGCCGAAGGCTGTCTTTATTTCCATGTGGACTACCGCGAGGTCCACTATTGCAAAGTCCTCCTGGATACTATCTTCGGGCGCGAGGCCTTTCTGAACGAGATCATCTGGGCATATGACTATGGAGGGAGACCAAAGAATCGATGGCCTCCGAAACACGACAACATCCTTCTCTACGCAAAAGACCCTTCACACTACGTTTTCAACACCGAAGAGATCGAGCGTATCCCCTACATGGCTCCGGGTCTTGTCGGACCGAAAAAGGCGGCCCGGGGAAAACTGCCGACAGACACGTGGTGGCACACCATCGTCCCCACAAACGGCAGGGAGAAGACCGGGTATCCGACACAGAAGCCTCTCGGAATCTTGAGGCGTATCCTCCAGGCCTCGTCCCGTCCCGGGTCGGTGGTTCTCGATTTCTTCGCCGGGAGCGGGACGACCGGGGCCGCCGCTCTCGAATTGGGCCGGCGCTTTATTCTGGTTGACAACAACCCGGAAGCCCTTGCGGTTATGGCGAGGCGGTTCGACGGCGAGGAGGGGATAGAATGGGTTGGTTTTGATCCGAAACCCCACCAGGCGGAAGTGAGGCAACGCGGCCTTTTTTCAAAGAAACGGGTTGAAAAGGAGTGAGCGGTTGAAATACAAGATCAGGGATCCGGAAGTATTGATGCTTGCGAACTTTGCAGGAACGCTCAAGAGAGAATATGTCCGCGAGGGTGAAGACGACCCATGGGCGGGCAGCCCTTTCGCCTGGATTCGAGAACGCCCCTCGCGTCAAGTCGGAAAGATCGGAGAGCAACTCGTCGCTGGCTGGTGTGCGGCTAAAGGGCTGGACGTCACTTCCAGCGGAGATTCGGAGGCTGACAGGGTCATAGCCGGGCGGCGGGTCGAGATCAAGTTCTCGACACTCTGGAAAAGTGGCGTCTACAAGTTCCAGCAGTTCCGAGACCAGAATTACGAATTTGCAGTATGCCTCGGCATTTCACCCTTTGATGCTCATTGCTGGGTTGTTTCAAAAGAGGTTCTTCGTCAACACGTGATCGGCCACACTCCCCAGCACAGGGGTAGGGGCGGAACCGACACCTTCTGGTTGTCCTTCCGGGCTTCGAATCCTCCGGAATGGTTGAAGCCTTACGGGGGAAGCCTGGAGCAGGCATACGAGATTCTCCGAAAATGGCAGGTGGGGGCATAAATTCGTTGTCCCCAAACGGCCGTTCTATTGAAGATCCAGGCCAGGGATCCTTGACTCCACGTTTTTTTAGGGGGACTGGGCCGGGGATAGAAGGATGGGGCCTTCCATGGGGCGCCAAGGACGGCGGTTACGACAAAAGTCCGGAACCTGCGAACCCTTCCCGGATTCCGTGGTGGGGTCGAAAAATGGTGGGCCGTGCTGGATTTGAACC
>JALUZX010000808.1 GCA_027011425.1 Planctomycetota bacterium | reverse complement strand
TTCTTGCGGTTCTACGCAAAACGATCGCCCGGCTGGGGGGAGAGGGCGGGAATGGGGACCCCTGGGCCGAGCCCGACCTGAACCTTGTCGCCTCCTTCGTGGAAGGGGCGTGGAGCGTGGCCCTCTTCCCGAGGCGCGCCCACAGGCCCGCCTGTTATTTCCGGGAGGAGCCGGACCGGCTCCTGGCGAGTCCCGGCGGCGCGGACATGGGGGGCATGTTCGTGCTGGTCAGAAAGAGGGACCTGGAACGGTTGGACCCGCCGGCCATTCTCGAAATCTACCGGGAAGTGGCCTTCTCCGGTCCCCAGGTTCTCTCCCGGCTCGTTCCGGAAAGACTCCTGGAGGGCTGAGAGGTGGCAGGCAAGCCCATTCCTGGTGGAAAGAGTTCCGGGAAGGAAGCCTTCGCCCTGGAGGCCCTGGAGTTCGGCCGGGTCCTGCCCCTGTTCCGGCCTTTCATGGAGTCCTCCCTGGGGCTCTCCCGGTTGGAGAATTGCGGGCCTTTGGAAACTCCGGAAGAGGCGGCCCTGGCCCTGGGCCAGGTGGGGGAGATGGGGGATTTCCTGAGGGAGGGCGGCCGGCCGCCCCTTACGGGGTTCAAGGACTGCCGGGCATGGCTGGAGGGAATGGCCTCGGGAGGGAGGCTTCCTGGGGCCAAGGACATGGGAGAACTCCTGGTCCACCTGGGCGCCCTGGCGCGGGTGCGGAAGTTTCTCGAGACCCATGGTGAAGAACGGCCCCATCTGGCGGAGCTGGCCAAGGACCTTCCCGACCTGGAGGACCTGAGAGAGAAGATGGAGTCCGTCCTGGACGAGCGGGGAAATGTCCTGGACAGTGCGAGCCCCAGGCTCGTGGGCATCCGGGCCGACCTGGCCGAGGCCAAGGCGAGACTCGATTCGGTTCTCCGCGGGCTCCTCAAGGACAAGAGGATCACCCGCTGGCTCCAGACCACCCAGGTTTCCTGGCGGGGCGGGAGGCCCGTGCTGCAAGTCAAGGCGGAACACGCCCGCCGCGTTGCCGGGATCCTCCACGACAAGTCCCAGTCGGGCCAGACGGCCTTCATCGAACCCCAGGAGGTCGTGGCCCAGGCGAACAAGCTGGCCGAGGCCAAGGCCCGGGAAGAGGCGGAGATCCGGCGGATTCTGGCGGAGCTGACCCGGGAGGCTGCCCTGCGAAGAGAGGAGATTCTGGCCTCCCACGAGGGACTCGGGCTCTTCGACTTCGTCTGCGCCCGGGCCAGGGCCGCCCTGGAGTGGGACCTGGCCGTGCCGGAAATCGTCCAAGACTGGCCTCTCCGGATCCGGGAGGCCCGCCACCCCTTGCTGGTCCATTTCTCCAGGGAAGAGGGCGGGGAGCGGCGGGTGGTTCCCCTGGACCTTGAGCTGGGGGAGAGCTTCGACTGCCTGGTCGTGACCGGGCCCAACACGGGAGGGAAGACGGTGGCCCTCAAATGCGTGGGCCTCCTTTGCGCCATGGCCCTCTCGGGCCTCCCCGTCTTCGCCAGGGAGGCCCGGGTGCCCTTCTTGGACGGGCTCTACGCCGACATCGGCGACGAGCAGGAGATCGTCCAGAACCTCTCCACCTTCAGCGCCCACATGAAGCGGATCGTCCGCGCCCTGGAGCAGGCCACGTCCCGCTCTCTCGTGCTCCTTGACGAACTGGGCGCCGGGACGGATCCTGCCGAAGGCGGAGCTTTGGGATACTCCGTTCTCGAAGAACTGGCCGGCCGGGGTGTGAAGGTCCTGGCCACGACCCATCTCGGGGTCCTCAAGACCTTCGCCCTCCACCACCCGAGAGCCATGAACGGGGCCATGGAATTCGATCCGGCCACATTGAAGCCCCTCTACCGCCTTCACGTCGGCCTTCCCGGGACGTCCAACGCCCTGGCCGTGGCCCGGGCCGTGGGAATCCCGGAGAAGGTGGCCCGCCGGGCCGAGGAGATGCTGGACAAACCCCAGGGGGGCATGGAATTGCTGGTGGAAAAGCTCCAGGAGGCCCGGCTCGCTGCGGAATCCCACCGGGAGAGGGCAAGGGAGATGGAGCGGGACGCTGGAAGGAGGATCCGGGAGCTGGAGGAAAGGACCCGGATCCTGGAGGAGCGGGCCGCCGGGTTGGAAAGGGAAGCTGAGCAAAGGGCCGAAGCCTCTCTCCGCAAGGCCCGGGAGGAACTCCTGGAGATGGTGAAGCCCCTTCTCCAGGCGCCGGCCCCCCACGGGGAGCGGGCCCGGGCGCTCAAGAAGGCCCTGGAGTCCCTCCTGGCCTGGTCCCCCCTGGCCCGGCAGAGGGAACGTTTCCTGGAAAACTTGCGAAAGGGCGACACCGTCCGGGTGCCCCGGTTTCGTTTCCGGGGCCCCGTTGAGAAGGTGGACCGCCGCAAAGGGAAGATCCTGGTCTTGTTGGAAGGGGGGATGCGCATGGAGGTACCCTTCCAGGATGTGTATCCAGATGAAACTCTTCGCTGAGATTCTTGATGGACCTCCCGGCCTGGAAACGTTGCTTCCCGGCAGCGGGCGCGTATGGTCCTTTTTCCCACCCCAGCGGGAGGTTTCCCCATGAAAAAGATCCTGGTCTTGGAAAACGACGGGGGCGTGGCCCTCCTGCTCACCCAGGTCCTGGCCTCCCGGGGCTACTTGGTGGAGAGGGTGGAAACAGGGAAGGATGCCCTGGAGCGCCTGGGGAAGGGGGGGGTGGATCTCCTGATCTCAGACCTCTTCCTTTCAGGGATAGGGGGACTGGAGGTCATCCAGGCCATGGAGGAGGGCTTTCCTTCCCTTCCCGTTCTGGTGGTCTCGGGGTTCCTGGAGAACTCCGTGAAGGCCCGGCTCCAGAGTTTGCGGGCCGTGAAAGGGTGGCTCAAGAAGCCTTTCGACCTGAAGGAACTCCTGGAAAAGGTGGATGGGATCCTCCAGGAGCCGGGGACTGGAGCCGGGTCGGGAGCCAAGGGGTGAGCCTGACGGTGCTGAAAAGGCCTCTGGAAGTGGAGAAAATTTGGTCCTTTTTGGGAAGAAAGAGAAGGGCGGAACTCTAAAGTCATGAAAAAAAAGGGGTTGTGGTTTTTTTTCTCCCTTGCTAAAAGGCCTTGACCCCGAAGGCTCCAGCCCTATCATGTGGGGCCTTTCGAAGTGACCCGGGGAAGCTAGCGTAGCTCAACCGGCAGAGCTTCCGCCTTGTAAGCGGAGGGTTATGGGTTCGAGTCCCATCGCTAGCTCCAAAGGCTGGAAGCAGGGCGGATGCTTCCTTGGGGTCTGGAAGGAGCGGGCAGGTACCCAAGCGGCCAACGGGGCCAGACTGTAAATCTGGTGGCGAAGCCTTCGGAGGTTCGAATCCTCCCCTGCCCACCAGGTCTGTTCTTGAACAAAAGAAGCGAGTTGGACCGAGGGTGGTTCGCGGGAACCTCCCTGGTGGCCGGCCTTCCCGGAGAGGGCCGGTGGAATCAGCGAAGACATAGGACTGGATGGAGAGAAAACCTGCTTCCCCCCGGGGGATGCGAAGAACCTGGACGAATCAGGAGGTTTCTTTTCAAAGAGAAACGTGGTGAACGATCCGGGAAGCGAGCGGGCGTAGCTCAATGGTAGAGCCCCAGCCTTCCAAGCTGGTCACGTGGGTTCGATTCCCATCGCCCGCTCCAGGATCTTTTGTGGGTTGTTGAAAAAATAAGGTAATCGGAAAGGCAGGGTGCTGCTGTAGCTCAGCCGGTAGAGCACGTCCTTGGTAAGGACGAGGTCATGGGTTCAAGTCCCATCAGCAGCTCCAGTAGAGGTATGTTGGGCCGCATGGGCCGCGGTTGACCTTTCGGGTTTCGCCGCCCCGAAGGTACAGGGTGTTCCCCAGAAAGGAGACTCCAAGACCATGGCGAAGGAGCAATTCAAAAGGACGAAGCCCCACGTGAACGTGGGGACCATCGGGCACGTGGATCACGGAAAGACCACCCTCACTTCCGTTATGACCAGGCTTCTGGCGAAAAAGGGCCTGGCCAAGGAGAAGAGCTTCGACGAGATCGACAAGGCTCCGGAAGAGAGGGAACGCGGGATCACGATCGCCACGGCCCATGTGGAGTACGAGACGGACAAGCGTCACTACGCCCACGTGGATTGCCCGGGCCACGCCGACTACGTCAAGAACATGATCACCGGGGCCGCCCAGATGGACGGCGCCATCCTGGTGGTGAGCGCAGCCGACGGTCCCATGCCCCAGACCCGGGAGCACATCCTGCTGGCCAGGCAGGTGGGGGTGCCCGCCTTGGTGGTCTTCATGAACAAGACCGACCAGGTGGACGACCCGGAACTCCTGGACCTTGTGGAGCTGGAGATCCGGGAACTCCTCAGCAAGTACGAGTTCCCCGGTGACGATATCCCCATCATCAGGGGGTCCGCTCTCAAGTGCCAGGAGGCCCTGGACGCCGGCAAGGACCCGGATGATCCGGTCTTCGAGCCCATCATGGAACTCATGAAGGCCATCGACGACTACATTCCCCAGCCCGACCGGCCGGTGGACCAGCCCTTCCTGATGCCCGTGGAGGATGTCTTCTCCATCGAGGGGCGCGGGACCGTGGCCACGGGACGTGTGGAACGGGGCAAGGTCAAGATGGGCGACCCCCTGGAGATCGTGGGTCTCACTCCCGAGGTCAAGACCACGACCTGCACGGGTGTGGAGATGTTCCAGAAGACCCTGGACGAGGGGATCGCCGGCGACAACATCGGCGTCCTGCTCCGGGGGATCAAGAAGAAGGAAATCGAGAGGGGCCAGGTCCTGGCGGCGCCCAAGTCCATCACCCCTCACACCCACTTCGAGGCCGAGGTCTACATCCTCACCAAGGAGGAAGGCGGGCGGAACACCCCCTTCTTCAAGGGCTACCGTCCCCAGTTTTACTTCCGCACCACCGATGTGACGGGCGGCGTGGAGGAACTCCTGGGGGATGCCGAGATGGTCATGCCCGGCGACAACGTCCGGCTGAGGATCAAGCTCATCAAGCCCATCGCCATGGAGGAAAAGCTTCGGTTCGCCATCCGCGAGGGCGGGAGGACCGTCGGCGCAGGGGTCGTAACCAAAGTCATCGAATAGGAACTGGACCGGCGTTCCCCGCTCACCCGGGCGGGGAACGCCGCGGGGTTTTTGAATCATGGCAAAAAAGGGACAGGCCCGGGAATACGTCTTCCTGGAGTGCACCGTTTGCGGGCGCCGCAACTACCGGACCAGCAAGAACATGAAGGCCGGCTACAAGCTGGAACTCAAGAAGTATTGCAGGTGGGACCGGCAGCACACCGTGCACAAGGAGAGGAAGAAGTAGGAGGGGGCATCGAGAGGCAGTTACGGGGACGGCAGTAGCTCAATTAGGCAGAGCACCGGTTTCCAAAACCGGCGGTTGGGGGTTCGATTCCCTCCTGCCGTGCCAGATTCCAGGGTTCGACCGGCCTTGCCGGGCGGGGCAAATTCAACCAGGACGATAAAGGTGGCATACAAGAAGGACCAAGGTCGCCATGTGAGGATGGCCGCTTACTGGATCCTCCTCTTCATCATCATGGCGGGCTTCTACAAGTTCCGTTTCTGGTTGGACAGCACCTTGGGGGCATGGTCCAGGCGGAACCTGCTGGGCCAGGACTTCCTTGGGATGCCCACGTCCTTCAACGTTTTCTTTTGCATCGCCTTCACCTTGTTGAGCGCCTACCTCCTCTACCTCTACCTCAACAAGCCCAAGGTGGCGGACCTCCTGATCGAGACCGAAGCGGAACTCAGGAAATGCACGTGGCCCACGTTGAAGGAGACCTGGGACGCCTCGGTGGTGGTGGTGATCACCGTCCTCGTGATCGGAGCCTTCCTGGCCGTCTCGGACATTTTCCTCAGCAAGATCTTCAAAGTAATCCTCTATTCGGGCCCCAAATAGGCAGGGTGCGACGGTGAGTCTCAAGTGGTTCGTGGTCAGGGTCCTCTCAGGCCGGGAAGAATCGGTCGTGCAGAGCCTCAATCGAAGGATTCAGGCCGCGGGTCTGCAGAAGAAGATCCCCAAGGTTCTCGTTCCCTACGAGATGGTGAGCGAGATTCGGGGGGGCAAGCGGAAGGTGAAGAAGCGCAAGATCTTCCCCGGCTACGTCCTGGTCCAGATGGAGGTTCCCGAAGAGAAGGAGACCTCTCAGGGGGGCGTTCTCGGCGAGGGTTCCGGAGAGGTGAGGATCGACGAGGATGTCTGGTATCTCCTCAGGGACACGCCCGGGTTCGGGGATTTCGTGGGAGGCAAGAAACCCATGCCCCTCCCTGAGGAAGAGGCGGAGCGGATGCTCAAGATGATGGAGGATCCCTCCCGCCAGCCCGTCCCCAGGATCAAGCTCAACAGGGGCGACCCGGTGAAGATCAAGGAAGGCCCCTTCGAGAACTTCGACGGGGTCGTGGAGGAAGTGAACCCGGAGAAAGGGATCGTCAAGGTGGTGGTGGCCATCTTCGGGCGGTCTACTCCGGTGGAATTGGAATACTGGCAGGTGGAGCAGATCTGAGGAGCGCTTCCTTCGCTCCATGGAGTCCAACGAGATATGGCCAAGGAAATCACAGCGATCATCAAGCTCCAGTGCCCGGGGGGACAGGCCACGCCCGCCCCGCCGGTGGGCCCCGCTTTGGGCCAGCACGGAGTCAATATCGGCGAATTCGTAAAGAAATTCAACGACAAGACCCGGGACGCCCAGGGAACCATTCTTCCCGTGGTGATTACGGTCTACAAGGACCGCACCTTCACCTTCATCGTGAAGTCTCCGCCTGCGGCGGTCCTTCTCAAGAAGGCCGCGGGCCTGGCCAAGGGGGCGTCCACGCCGGGGACGGAGAAGGTCGGGAAGGTTACGCGTTCCCAGGTGGATGAGATCGTCAAGATCAAGGAAAAAGACCTCAACGCCAGGGATCCCGAGGCGGCCTTCAAGATCATCGCCGGGACCGCCAGGTCCATGGGGATCGAAATCGTGGAAGGTTGATCGAAATGGTTAAGCATTCGAAGAGATACGAAAAGTCGGCCGCCCTGGTCGAACGGTCCAAGGAATATCCTTTGGAAGAGGCGGTGAAGCTCGTCAAGAGCTTCGAACCGGTCAAGTTCGACGAGACCGTGGAAGTAGCCGTCAAGCTGGGTATCGACCCGCGAAAGACGGACCAGAACGTCCGCGGGTCGGTGAGCCTTCCCCACGGAATCGGCAAGGAAGTCCGGGTCATCGCCTTCGCAGAAGGGGAAGCGGCCCGCGCCGCCGAGGAAGCGGGGGCCATCAAGGTGGGCTCCCAGGACCTGGCCAAGGAGATCCAGGGGGGATGGCTAGATTTCGACGTGGCCATCGCCGCTCCGGATATGATGAAATATGTCGGTAAACTCGGCCGGATCCTTGGCCCCCAGGGAAAGATGCCGTCCCCAAAGGCGGGAACGGTGACCCCCGACGTGGGAAAGGCCGTGGCCGAGTTCAAGGCGGGGAAGATCGAGTTCAGGTCCGACTCGGGCGGGAACGTCCACGCCCCCGTCGGCAAGGTCTCCTTTCCCGAGGAGAAGCTCGCCGAGAACCTGGAGGCTTTCGTCTCCCACATCAAGAGTCTCAGGCCCTCGCAGGTGAAGGGAAACTTCATCGTCAGGGTCACCATCACCACCAGCATGAACCCGGGGGTCCGGGTGGCGATGCGCTAGGAGGTTCCCCATGCCCAACATGATCAACAGGCTTCTCCACGCGGAGTTCGAGAAGGAATTCAAGGACAAGGGATCCTACCTGGTCCTCAACATGAGCCGTCTCAAGGCCGAGGACGCCCACGACCTGCGCGGCAGGATGAAGGAAAAAGGGATCCGTTTCAGGGTTGTGAAAAACCGCCTGGCCAGGCTGGCCTTGGAAAAGAACGGCCTGGGGGAACTGGGTGGGTATCTTCAGGGCCAGTGCGCAATTGTTTACGGCGAAGACGAAGAGACGGCCATCCAGGCGGCCAAGATCCTCCACGAGGCATTCAAGGGGGTCAAGCCCGAGGCGCGTCCCGCGAAGATCGCCGCCGCTTTCATGGAAGGGGAGACCCTCCCGCCCGAGAAGGCCGTCCATCTACACACACTGCCCGACAAGGCCACCCTGCGGGCCCAGATCGTGGGAGCGATCCAGGGACCCATGCGGGGCCTGGCGGCCGCCATCGCAGGGCCCGGGGCTTCCCTGGCCAGGGTCCTCAACGCCCGGGCCGAGGGCGAATGATTCGAGTTTTTTTCCGGCGCGGGCCGGATGACCGCATTTGGTTTTTGGATCTGTGATCGTTGAAACGAGAGTAAAAAGCGAGCAGGAGACTTTTTAGCCATGTCCGAAGAGACCACCGTGAACCTGGACCCCGAACTGGAAAAGATCTTTGAGCAGCTCGACGCCCTTCCGCTCGGCAAGGCCGCCCAGCTGGTCAAGGCCCTGGAAGAGCGCTGGGGCGTCTCCGCCGCGGCGCCCGTGGCCGTCGCCGCCGTGGGAGGGGGCGCTGCAGCCGCCCCCGAAGAGGAGAAGACCAGCTTCGACGTCATCCTCGAGAAGGTCGGCTCCGAGAAGATCAAAGTCATCAAGGTCGTCCGCGAGGTCACTTCCCTCGGGCTCAAGGAGGCCAAGGACCTCGTCGAGTCCGCTCCCAAGGCCGTCAAGGAAGGCGTTTCCAAGGAAGAAGCCGAGACGGTCAAGAAGAAGCTCGAGGAAGTGGGCGCCACGGCAAAATTGGCTTGAGCGAGGCGCCGGACAGAGTGCCGTCCACATGCAGGAAGCCGGGGTTTCGGATCGCGCCGGTAGGCGCGGCCCGGAACCCTAGCGTTTGTTCTTTGCCAGAAGGTTCTAGTTCCTCTGGTGCGGGGGGATTCCCCGCTCCGTTTCCGGGAAGCCTTGGGGGCTGATTCCAACATGGAAGTTCGCAGATACGGAAAGCACAGGGACCCCATCGAGGTCCCGAACCTGGTCAAACTCCAGACCGAAAGTTACGCGACGTTTCTCCAGAAGGACGTTGAGCCGGGGCAAAGAAAAGAGGTCGGACTCGAAGCCCTTCTTCGGGAGACCTTTCCCATCGTCTCCTACGACAAGACGATGCAGCTCGAGTTCCTGGGGTACGAGTTCAGTCCCCCCAGGCACAACCCGGAGGAATGCCGCAGGTTGAGGCTCACCTACGGGTATCCCCTCAAGGTCCGCCTCCGCCTGGTCAAGGCGGAACCCGTGGAAGAGGACGTCTACCTCGGCGAGATCCCCGTCATGCTCGGCGGGGGGGAATTCATCATCAACGGCGCCGAGAGGGTCATCGTCAACCAGCTCCACCGTTCTCCCGGCGTGGATTTCTCGGAAGAGACCATCCTGGGCGAAAAGAAGCTCCACAGCTGCCGGATCATCCCCGAGCGGGGCTCCTGGATCGCCATGGGGGTCACCAAGAAGGACTCCCTCCAGGTGCGGATCGACGAGAGCGGGAAATTCTCGGCCATGACCCTCCTTCGGGCCATGGACCCCGGGCTGGGCCGGGACGAGGACATCATCCGCACCTTTTACCCCACCAAGGTGCTCAAGCGGAAGAAGAGCGACCCCGACGCCAAGTTCATCCAGGCCCTCACGGGGAAGATCCCCGTGGGGGTCACCATCGCCAAGGACGGCGAGGTCTGGCTCGGGACCATTCTCAGCCCCGAGGGCGAACCCATCCTGAGGACCGATTGGCGTCCCCTGACCCCCGGGCAGGCCGAGGCGGTCGTGGCCGCCGGGGTCAAGGAGCTGGAGGTCATCGACCTGGACCTCAAGCAGGGTGACTGGATCATTCTCAACGCCTTGAGGGAGGACCCCCTTCATCAGCCCCGGAGCCACGAGGACTCCCTTCTCAAGATCTACGCCCGGCTTCGCCCGGGGAATCCGCCCCATCCCGAGAAGGCCCGGGACCTCTTCCACGAGCGTTTCTTCGATCCCACACGTTATCGACTCGGCCGGGTTGGTCGTTTTCGGATCAACCGGAAATTCGATCCCAAGCGCTACCAGAAATACGGCGTGGTCTTCGAGGAAGTGGGGATGGACGTCCAGGTCCTCACCCCCGAGGACTTCGTCAACTGCATCCGCTACCTCCTCCTGCTTCGTGCGGGAAAGGGCGAGGTGGACGACATCGACCACCTGGGGAGCCGGCGGGTCAGGACCATCGCCGAGCTGGCGGGCGAGGAGATCCGCAAGGGCCTGATCAAGCTGAAGAAGACCGCCACGGAGCGCATGAACTCCGAGGACGCGGAGAACCAGAACCCGCGTTACATGGTCAACAGCAAGGCCTTCAGCTCGGCCGTGGACTACTTCTTCGGCCGGGGCGAACTTTCCCAGGTGGTGGACCAGACCAACCCTCTCTCCCAGCTCACCCACGAGAGGCGGCTCTCGGCGCTGGGACCGGGCGGGTTGAACCGGAAGAGGGCGGGCTTCGACGTGCGTGACGTCCACAGCTCCCACTACGGCAGGCTCTGCCCCGTGGAGACGCCGGAAGGCACGAACATCGGGTTGATCTCTTCGCTGGCCATCTACGCGGGCGTGGACGACTACGGGTTCCTCATCACTCCCTACAGGGTGGTCCGCAACGGGAAGGTCACCAAGGAGATCCGCTGGCTTCGGGCCGACGAGGAGTTCGACCACGTCCTGGCGCCGGCGGACATCGAGATCGACCTCAAGGGGCACATCGTCCAGGAGAAGGTCCAGGCCCGCGTCCGCGGCGATTTCACCATCGTGGAGAGGCGGGATGTGGACTTCATCGACGTCTCTCCCAAGCAGATCGTCGGGATTTCCGCCGGGTTGATTCCCTTCCTGGAACACGACGACGCCAACCGGGCCCTGATGGGTTCCAACATGCAGAGGCAGGCCGTTCCCTTGATCCAGACGGAGCCCCCCATCGTGGGCACGGGAATGGAGAAGGTGGTGGCCAGGTATTCGGGCATGGTGGTCCGGGCCAAGCGGGACGGCGTGGTGAAATACGTGGACGCCGAGACGATCGTCGTCGGCGAGGATACCTACAGGCTCCGCAAGTTCCAGAAGCTCAACGAAAGGACCTGCCTCAACCAGAAGCCCATCGTCAAAGAGGGTGACAAGGTCAAGGCGGGGGACGTGATCGCCGACGGGGCGGGCACCCACGAGGGGATCCTTTCGCTGGGGCGTAACTTGCTCGTGGCCTTCATGGTCTGGGACGGATACAACTTCGAGGATGCAATCCTCCTCTCGGAGCGGCTCGTCAAGGAGGACATCCTCACCTCCATCCACATCGACGAGTTCGAGATCGAGATCCGGGAGACCAAGTTGGGGCGGGAGGAGTTCACCCGGGACATCCCGAACGCCTCTGAGAAGGCCCTTCAGAACCTTGATGAGACGGGCATCGTGAGGATCGGGACCCGGGTCAAGGCAGGCGACATCCTGGTCGGCAAGGTGGCGCCCAAGGCCAAGTCCGAACTCTCCCCGGAAGAGAAGCTCCTGCACGCCATCTTCGGGCGGGCCGGCGAGGACGTGAAGAACGCCTCCCTGGAGGTCCCCCTCGGTGTGGAAGGGATCGTCATCGACGCCCAGAAGTTCTCCCGGAAGGTGAACCTCACTCCCCAGGAGCGGCAGCAGAACCTGGACAGGATCCGCGACGCGGAGCGGGAATTCATCCAGGTCTACCGGGACAACATGAAGAAGCTCGTCAAGGAGCTGGAGAAGATCCTCAAGAAGAAGATCAAGGACGACCTCACCCAGAAGGCCGTCGTCATCACCGATGAATCCGGATATACAGAATTGAAGAGGGCCCGGGAGCTGGCCGGCGCCGCCGTGGAAGGGATCTCCTCCCGGACGGACAAGAAGAAGGCCATGGAGATCTACCGGGACTTCTGCGACCGCATCGACAGCAAGGAAAACGAGAAGAACAAGCTCGTCAACCGGGTCTCCCGCGGCGACGACCTTCCCACGGGCGTCCTCGAGATGGTCAAGGTCTACGTGGCCACCAAGAGGCGCATCTCCGTGGGCGACAAGATGGCCGGCCGTCACGGGAACAAAGGCGTGGTCTCCCGGATCGTCCCCGTCGAGGATATGCCCTTCCTGGAGGACGGGACGCCTGTGGATATCGTCCTCAACCCCCTGGGGGTCCCCTCCCGTATGAACGTGGGCCAGATCCTGGAGACCCACCTGGGATGGGCCGCCCACAAGGTCGGCTTCCGGGCGGAATGCCCGGTCTTCGACGGCGCCACCGAAAAGGACATCGAGGAGGCCCTCAAGGAAGCCGGCCTTCCTCCGACGGGCAAGGCCGTTCTCTACGACGGGAGAACGGGAGAGTCCTTCGACCAGGAAGTTACGGTGGGCTATATTTACATGCTGAAGTTGCACCACCTGGTTGACGACAAGGTCCACGCCCGCGCCACGGGGCCTTATTCCCTCATCACCCAGCAGCCCCTGGGAGGGAAGGCCAGGTTCGGCGGGCAGCGTTTCGGAGAGATGGAGGTCTGGGCGCTCGAGGCCTATGGGGCGGCCAGCATTCTCCAGGAACTCCTCACCGTGAAGTCCGACGACGTGGACGGTCGGACCAAGATCTACGAGTCCATGGTCAAAGGCGAGAACATTCTCGAACCCGGAATGCCGGTTTCATTCGGGGTGCTCATGAACGAGATCCGGGGGCTTTGCCTCAACATGGATCTGATCCGGAAGGGCAGCGCCCAGGAACTCATGGGCTCCTGACCGTTCGGCGGAGGGAAGATGTACGGATATACGGATACTGCGGAAGCGGCCTTCAACAAGATCAACGACATCGTCGCCGTCTCCATCCGGCTGGCCTCCCCCGAGGACATCCGGTCCTGGTCCTACGGCGAAGTCAAGAAGCCGGAGACCATCAACTATCGGACCTACCGGTCCGAGAAGGACGGCCTCTTCTGCGAGCGGATCTTCGGCCCCGAGAAGGACTACGAGTGTTTCTGCGGGAAGTACAAGGGCATCAAGCACAAGGGGATCATCTGCGACAAGTGCGGCGTGATGATCACCAACGCACGAGTCCGCCGGAAGAGGATGGGGCATATCAACCTGGCCGCGCCGGTGGCTCACATCTGGTTCTTCAAGGCCATGCCCTCCAGGTTGAGCAACCTCCTTGCCGGTTACCACCGTGACAAGGACAAGCCCGTGAACCTCCACTGGAGCAACATAAAGGTGGGGGAACTGGAACGGCTCATCTATTTCCAGGACTACATCGTCCTCGACCCGGGGAAGCTCAATCCTTCCTGGCGGAAGAAGCTCCTGGAGGACGAGCAGGAGGAAGGAAGCGAGGAGGGGGCCAGCCCCAGGGAGAGCCGGCTCTACGGCCTGATGACGGACCTCCGTGAGATGGAACTCATCTCGGAGGACGAGTTCCGCAAGCTCCGCGAGGTCCGGGACGGGTTCGACGCACGGATGGGGGCCGAGGCGCTCAGGGAGATCCTAAGGCGCATGGACCTGGATCACCTTTCCAGGCTTCTGCGCTCCGCCATCTCCTGTCCTCCCACGGGAGTGGGGACCGTTTCCTCCTGGCTCCAGAGGATCTGGGGGAACCTGAAGACCCTGGACATCGATGCCCTCAAGGAAGAGCCCAAGAAGGCCAAAGACGTCAAGGCCGCCGTCAAGGGATGGCTCGCCACGCTCCCGTCCGGGGCGGAGGAGTCCGGGGACGCTTCCCCCGAGTGGGGGGATACGATCGCCCGGCTCACGTCGGTGATGGAATCCTTCCTGCCTTCAGGGGAATCGGAATCCACCAAGGAAGCGGGCCAGCTCGTCCGCGGCCTGGAGCGCCTCGGGCGGTTCGTGCAGGAGGCCACCGGGGAATTCAGCCGGGCCAAGTCCAAGCAGGGCCGCAAAGACATCGTCAAGCGCCTCAAGACGGTGGAGATGCTCCGGGACTCCCCCAACCGGCCGGAGTGGATGATCCTGGACGTGATCCCCGTCATCCCTCCCGACCTGCGCCCCCTGGTGCTTCTGGAGTCCGGCAATTTCGCCACGTCGGATCTCAACGATCTCTACAGGAGGCTCATCAACCGGAACAACCGGCTCAAGAAGCTCCTGGACCTGAACGCGCCGGAGGTGATCATCCGCAACGAGAAACGGATGCTCCAGCAGTCCGTGGACGCCCTTTTCGACAACCAGAGGTGCCGGCGGGCGGTGCCCGGGACGGCCAACAGGCCGCTGAAGTCCCTGACGGACATGATCAAGGGAAAGCAGGGGCGGTTCCGGGAGAACCTCCTGGGCAAGAGGGTGGACTACTCGGCCCGTTCGGTGATCGTCGTGGGCCCGGATCTCAAGCTCCACCAGTGCGGCCTCCCCAAGGTCATCGCCCTGGAACTCTACCAGCCCTTCATCATCAGGCGGCTGAGGGAGCTGGGGTACACGGACACCATCAAGTCCGCCAAGAAGATGCTTGAGCGCCGCGAGGAGGTCGTCTGGGACATCCTGGACGTTGTGATCCAGAACCACCCGGTCCTCCTCAACCGGGCGCCTACGCTCCACCGCATGGGGATCCAGGCCTTCGAGCCCGTCCTGGTGGAGGGGAACGCCATCAGGCTTCACCCCCTCATCTGCGCGGGCTTCAACGCAGACTTCGACGGCGACCAGATGGCCGTCCACTTGCCCCTCAGCTACGAGGCCCAGATCGAGGCCTCCACCCTGATGCTCTCCACCAACAACATCTTCTCTCCCGCCCATGGAGGACCCATCATCGCTCCCAGCCAGGACATCGTGCTGGGCTGTTTCTACCTGACTACTTCGCGGCCCGGCGGCGATGGAACGGGCAAGGCCTTCTCGGACATCTCCGAGGTCTGGCTCGCCCATTCCCACGGCAAAGTGGGAACCCACGCCGCCATCAAGGTGCGATTCCCCAAGGGCAAGCGGATCCGGTACAAGGACAAGGACCATCTCTCCGACGGAAAGTCCCTTGTGGAGACCACTCCGGGGAGGATCATTTTCAATGATATCCTCCCCGAGGAAATGGCCTTCTACAACTACGAGCTGGACAAGAAGGCCCTCTCCAGGATCATTTCCGACTGTTACCAGCAGCTCGGGCGGACGGCCACGATCAAGCTCCTGGACGACATGAAGGGGCTGGGCTTCAAGTCCTCCACCAAGGCCGGGCTTTCCTTCGGGAAGGACGACCTCCGGGTCCCCGCCATGAAGCAGAAGATCATCGAGGAGACCCAGGCCCAGGTGGACGAGGTCAACGCCAGGTTCGAGCAGGGCGTTCTCGCCGAGGGTGAGCGCTATCTCAAGACCATCGAACTCTGGACCCACGCCCGCGAGAGGGTGGGCCGGGAACTCATGCAGGAACTCGAGAAGGATACCCGGGACGGGAAATACTACCTGAACCCCATCTTCTGCATGGCCCAGTCCGGCGCCCGGGGCTCCATCGACCAGGTTCGCCAGCTCGCCGGAATGCGCGGGCTCATGGCCAAGCCTTCGGGCAAGATCATCGAGACGCCCATCAAGGCGAATTTCCGCGAAGGGCTCAGGGTGCTGGAATACTTCTCCTCCACCCACGGCGCCCGGAAGGGACTGGCCGACACGGCCCTCAAGACCGCCGATTCGGGGTATCTCACCCGGAAGCTGGCCGACGTGGCCCAGAACGTGGTCATCACCATGGACGACTGCGGCACCCCCGACGGCGTGATGCGGGGCGTGATCTACCGGGGCGAGAAGGTGGAGATCTCCCTGGCCCAGGCCATCACCGGCAGGGTCGCCATGGACACCCTCAAGGACCCGATTACGGATGAGCAGATTGTAGAGAAAGGCCAGCTCATCACCAAGGAGATCGCCCATAAGATCGAGGAATACGGCAACTACGACAGCATCCGCGTCCGGTCCCCTCTGACCTGCCGCGATCCCTTCGGGCTCTGCGCCAAGTGCTACGGCATGGACCTGGCCCGGGGCAAGCTCGCCGAGAAGGGGCTTGCCGTGGGAATCATCGCCGCCCAGTCCATCGGGGAACCCGGCACCCAGCTCACCATGCGGACCTTCCACACCGGCGGCGTCGCCTCCCGGGCGGTGGAGGAGTCCTCGGTCCGGGCCAAGAGATCGGGGATCGTCCACTTCTACAACGTGAAGGAAGTGGTCAACCAGGGACGGCGGATCGTTCTCAACCGCAAAGGCGAGCTGGTGCTCAAGGACAAGAAGGGACGGGAGACCGAGAGGTATTCCCTTCCCGCCGGCGCGGTCCTCAAGGTGGAGGACGGCCAGGAAGTGAAGCGGGGGCAGATTCTCTGCCAGTGGGATCCCCACCACATGGCCATCCTGGCCGAGCGTGACGGCATCGCCCGTTATGCGGACATCGAGGAGGGGAAGACCATGAAGGTGGAGAAGGACACCCGGGCCAAGGGGGTGATCCGCAAGGTGATCATCGCCCACAAAGGGGATCTCCACCCGCAGATCAACATCGTGGACGAGAACGACAAGCTCATCGCCGTCTACCTACTTCCCGAGAAAGCGTATATCGAGGTGGAGGACGGCCAGAAGGTCACGGCGGGAACCATGCTCGCCAAGGTCCCGCGGGGGATCAGCGGCACCCAGGACATCACGGGCGGCCTGCCCCGGGTCACGGAACTCTTCGAGGCCCGCAAGCCCAAGGACCCCGCCGTGATGGCCGAGATCGACGGCATCGTGGAGATCGAAAAGGAGAAGAGCCGTTCCAAGACGGTCATCACCGTGCGCGCCGAGGGACCGGGCGGAGCCGAGGTGGTGCGCAAGCACCTGGTGCCGGTGGGCAAGTCCTTCCGGGTCCACACCGGCGACAGTGTGAAAGCCGGTGAGCCCCTCACCGAAGGGCCCCTAGTGCCCCAGGACCTCCTCAGGATCAAGGGCCCCACGGCCCTGCAGAACTACCTCCTCAAGGAGATCCAGGGGGTCTACCGGTCCCAGGGCGTGACCATCGACGACCGGCATATCGAGCTGATCGTCGCCCAGATGATGCGGCGGGTGCTCATCACCGACCCGGGGGACTCCCATTTCCTCCCCGACATGGTGGTGGACAAGTTCCAGGTGGAGGCGGAGAACCAGAAACTCCTGGAGGAGGGCAAGAGGCCCATCCAGCACGAGCCCTTGCTCCAGGGGATCACCAAGGCGAGCCTCCTTTCGGACTCCTTCATCTCCGCCGCTTCCTTCCAGGAGACCACCAAGGTGCTTACCGAGGCGGCTCTCCGGGGAAAGCGGGACAATCTGCGGGGTCTCAAGGAAAACGTCATCCTGGGCCGGATGGTCCCGGCTGGGACGGGTTTCCCCGATTACCGCAAGACCTACGTCAAGAAGAACGTGGACGTCGTGGCCGCCGCCAGGGAGATCCAGGAGGCCGACGCCGCCGCCATGGCTTCCGCCATGGGGGACGGGGTGGCCGCGGGCTTCCCGCCCTCGGCGGGGG
>JALUZX010000807.1 GCA_027011425.1 Planctomycetota bacterium | reverse complement strand
GGAGGGGAGCCCTGCCCGCCTCTGGGTTCTGGCGGGGATCCTGGTCCAGCCCCTCCTGGTGATCCTGGTTACGGCCGGGGAGATTCGTTATGTGGCGCCGGTTTTCTCCTTTCTCGTCCTTGGGGCCGTCCTGGCCTGCCGTCCCAGGGGGAGGCGGGGGGATCCCGGTCCCTTCGGCTCGGTCTTCCTGGTCCTGGCGGTTCTTCTCGCCGCCGGGGAAGGGGCCGTGACGGGCTTCGCGGTCCACGCCGGCAATCACTGGGGGGTAAAGCCTATATACGTAGGCCTGATGGGACCAGCCCGGGCCCTGGCGGAAGAGACCTCCGGGAAGGACCCGGAGGAGATCCGCGTGCTCTGCACGTGGAACCAGGAGATCCGCTACAACCTGGCCCTCTTTACGGATATGGAGCTTTCCCCCTACTTGGACTACCTGGAAAAGCTCCTTCCCGAGGGACTCCGGAAGGACATCGCGGAGGGGAAGCTGGACGGAAAGGCCGATCCCTCCCTGGTCTTGAGGGGGGCCAGGGTTCTCGGGGTCGCCGGCGGGAAGACCCGGACTCTCATGGTCCTCGGGCTCTCCCGGGATCCCCGCCTCGAGGCCCTGGGGCGGTGGTGCGGGATTCGGCCCTGGAGGGTCTTTGACCACCCCTACGGGGGAGGACTCCAGTGGTGGATCTACAAAATCACCGGGGAGTAATCCGGTTCAATCCAGGATGGCGATCTCCATGGCGGTCCGCGCCTGCTCGCCCGGCTCCAGGAAGAGGGCCCCGCTTTCCACTCCCCGGGAGGCGAGGTTGAAGGCGTCGGTGAGGCAGGTATAGGGCTCGACGGCCACGGCTTCCCTGTGGGGAGGCGTATAGAGGATCAGGATGGGGGCGGAGGAATCCCAGGAGATCTCCAGGCCTCTCTCTCCGCCCTCCAGGCGCACCGAGGCCTTGCCGTTTTGGAAGGTGAGATCCCCGTAGACCGTGTCGAAGACGCGGCCGCCCACGGGCGCGCCCCGGAGGTAGGGCTCATCCTCCGGATCGAGGGGGATCTTTTTTCCCGTGGGCAGGAGGTCCCGGAGTTCGTAGCGGCAGCCGAAAGGGGCCGTGAGCCTGAGATCGTCCACCCTTTCGGCCCCGGGGACCCGGAAATAGCCGTGGGACCCGAACCCGCAGGGAAGCCTTCCCGGGCCGGGATTGTGGAAGACCGCCTCCATGGAGAGAGCCTTCCCAAAGAGCGTATAGGTCACTTCGAGGCGAAAGGGGAAGGGCCAGAGGGCCGCCGGGCCGCCGTCCGAGTCCGTGGAGATCCGCCCGGTGACGGAGGCCTTCCTGCGCGTATCCGTGCTTGCCGTCTCCCAGGGACGATCCAGCACAAGGCCGTGGATGGCGTTTTTGCCCCCTTCGTTCCGGGGAAGGACCACTTCCCTTCCCTCGAAGACGAACCTTCCTCCCGCGATCCGGTTGGGGAAAGGGAAGAGGATGGGGATGCCGTTGAGGTTGGGGCCGGAGCGGGAGAAAGGAAAGGCCGGGTCGGAGTGGATGTATTCTTCCGGCCCCGCCGGGCCGCGCCTGGTGAACCGGTAGCAGTTGAACCCGTAACCCAGGGCGATGAGGGCTTCCGTGCCTTCCAGGGTGTCGGAAAGCTTCGCCACGGGGAGGGAATCTTCCTCGAATGTTTCGACCAGGAACCGGCTCATGGGGCCTCCAGGGAAAAACGGAAAGGGACGCGGACGGGGAATCCGGGTCCGGGGAAGATCGAGGACAGGTCAAGGATAAGGCGGAGACTCCGCCCCGTCACTGGGCGCTTCATGTGAAGCCGGAGCAGGCCTGGTCCAGGGCGTACCAGGCGGTCCAGGGCCGGCCCGCCCCCCTCTCTTCTCCCGCCAGGCGAACCGTGAACTCCACCACTTCTTTTCCGGCCTCACCCGGCAGCCATCCCTGACGTTCCACCCTTCCTTGGACTTCCACGAGGGCGCCCGGGAGAAGGGGCCGGCCGGGCCCTTCCAGGAGGACCTTCCATCCCGTGGCGCGGGCCAGGGCGTGGACCAGAACCTTGGTCAATGCCGCCCTTGCCGCCGGGGAAGTCCCCCGCCAGGAAAGGGGACGGACCAGGAGGACCGGGGGGTCGCGGAAGTTTGCCGCCAGGTCCCGTCCCAGTCGGCGGCCCACTTTCTCCCAGGGGCCCGGGGAAGGGGAGAGCCTTTTTCCCCTTTGTCCGGGGGCCGTGCAGCTTCCCGCGCCGAGGCAGGAGAGGCACAAGAAGAAAAGAATCTGGCCGGACCTCATGGTGAAAAGCGTCCTCTCTTTCCAACGATCTTTCAAGCCGGGGAGGGGAAGGTCTCAAGCCCGCCGGGTGGGTGTTCCGAAAGGATTCACCGGTATTCCTTTTGATTCACGGAACCTCGGAGCTTTTTTAGAGAGGAGCAATAAGATGGGCCCATCCTGCCGTGCCGCGAGGCTTTCCCGCTTTTCTTTGGGCGGAGTTTTCCTCGGGATCTCCGCGCTATTGTGCGGGGGATTTCTCTTTTCCTGCGGGTCTTCCTCCGGTGGAGGCTCGGGGGGAAGCGTGGAGGCCTTGACCCTTCCTTCCAGGATCGAGTTGACCAAGGCGGACAGCGGGTCCGCCGCATCCGCATCTCTTACGCCTAATTCCGGGTTTGGAGATCCCGGCACGGATTATTCCAAGGCCGAGAAGCACAGTTATGTTGAGGATACGGATGTCCTCAACATGATCAACAGTATCCTCCAGGTGGTGAAGGAAAGCGGATACAAGTATTTCGTCAACCAGGGACCCTACGCGGCCCTGGTGACTTCCCCCTCGGACAGCGACGAGGCCCAGTCGGGAAACACCACCACTTCCACCACCACGGAGAACCTGGAGGAGATGGTGCTGGACGTCTCCAGGGCGAGCAACACGGCCCCCATGGTGGTCAAGCTGTGGGCCGTGGAAGATAACGGCCCGGGGGGCAACCGCCAGCTCATCAAGGCCTATTTCGAGGTCACCCAGGGGGTGAGCGACGACTATCCCCTCGGGGAGATGGAGGCCTACATCAAGGGCCTGAAACTGGACTCCTCCGGCCAGGTCGTCCCCGGGGACCCTCTCTTCCGGGTGGCGCTGAAGATTTCCGCCGACAACGGGGTGGTCACGGTCCAGTCCCTGGACTACGGCCAGGAGGACGAGGGGGGCATGACCTTCGAGTGGAACCACCGCCTCAGGTTGCGCACCAACCAGGATCTTTCCGAGGGCCAGGCCTACGTAATCTCCTCGGAGACCAATCATTCCTCGGGAAGCCTGGAAACGACAAGTCTCAGGATCGCCTTCAATTCCGACTATTTCCGGACCAAGAACCTCGAAAGCAGCCAGGTCCAGGCCTTCGACAAGAAGGACCTGGTCCACAGGGTGCACAATTACAAGTTGTTCGACAAGGACACGGGGGCCGAGGTCAAATTGGCCGGCGGTTTCCCCATCGCTTTTCCGGGGGGCAAGACGGGATACGTCGGGTACTACGGGGTCTGGGCGCCGGCGGGCGTGACTCCGACGAGCGGGACGAAGGTGACCCGGGTCGGCTCGGGAGAGGAATATACCCTATTTGGTGTCCGTGGGAAGTTGACCAAGCACTCCAAGGCCACCGTCACCCTGGGAGACATTACGGGAGCGGAGATCTTCGTCTGGGACGAGACGAACCGCCAGGACGACATCGTCACCTGGAACGGCTCGGGTTTCGTAAAGCTGGGAACCCGGACCCAGCAGGGCGAGGTCACCTACCTGGGCACGCCCACGGCCTACACATTTGCGAACACCTGGGACGGCGGCTGGTGCGACGCCTTGAAGGCCTGGCTGCCGCTGGGGACCCTGACCTCCCCCGACAACGGGACGGATGTGCCCTACCACACCGACCAGACGGTCTTTCCCTCCCAGGCCCAGAACCTGACGCTCTACTTCTTCGGTTTCGCCCTTAACGTGCCCATCACGCAAACCGTCATCGACGGGGCGTCGGCGGCGAGGAACAGCTACTGGTCCAGTCCCACCAAGAAGACCTACTATTTCGACGCCTCCGGCATGGTGCTCCGCGATGGAGGCCCCACGGGGGAGCCGGTGATCCTGGGCGCCGGCCTGGACCTTTCGAGCAGCGATTATTCCAACGGCTACACCATGGACCCGCTTACCACCAATTCTTCCTTCACCACCTCCAACTGGAGCGGGATCTACGACGAAGACACTTTCTACAGCTGGAGCACGGGTCCCCAGGACTGGAACCAGTTCTGGACGGTCAAGGATTCATCGGGGAATTACGTGGCCTTCGATCCTCCGATCAGGCTCAAGTATACCCATCATACCGCCAACGACCTCAACGGGGATTCCACCTACGACGGAAAACTGTTTTCCATGGAATACGACGGCAACCATCTGGACGTTCCCGGGAAATACGACGCCCAGGCGGACGAGTGGGTGCCCCTGTTCAACCTCAAGGACGGCACCGTCCTCCAGGCCGGGGACGGGTCGAGCGTGGAATACGTGGTCAAGGGCGTGGAGGAGAGCCTGATCATGGCGCGGGTGACGGACCCGGCCGTCTTGAGCGCGCTGGAAACCTCCTTGCCCTTCGATGAGACCCTGGAGGCCCCGGACATCGTGTTCGACGAGACAAAGAGCGCGCTGGTGGGGGACATGCCCACGGGGGTGACCTTGAAGGTCATCAAGGGCGAGCTGGTCAGCGGCTCCTGAGAAACGGCCCCCTGGTGTAAGCCGGGAAGGGCCCGGGGCGGAAGCTCGTCCCGGGCCCTTCTTGTTTTCTGGCTCGCGTTCAGAGTTTGTACTGAACAACCACGCCCGCATCGGGCGTGGCCTTTCCGGTGGGGGAGACCAGGGCGTCCCGGCCGGCGAGCATCACGTTCCCCGAGCCCGGGAGGGTGGAATACCAGGGATTCGTGAACAGGCACTCCAGGGTGTTGGTGCCGCACGTCTCCGCCGGCGTCGCGCCCAGGACCACTCCCTGGGCGTAGAAAGGCCGGCCCAGCAGGGAAGCTCTGTTGCCCGGAGGAGAGGGGATCCCAAAAGAGTAGTACCCATAGACGCCCTGCTCCCGAAAGGGACCGAGAACGAGCGGAGACGCCAGGGGATCCAGGTAGAAGACGCTCTTCCATCCCCCGAAGGGGATGCCCCGGGAAAGCAGGCGGGTTCCCAGGAAGAGGAAGGCCCGTCCATGGATCGGGCCCTGGAAAATGCTTCCCTGCATGACCTGGGAACCCCACATGAAGTCGTCCCACATTTGGAGTCCCACTTGAGTTCCCCACTTGGGGTTGGTTCCTCCCTTTTTGACGCTCCGGGTGAAAAGGCTGCGGCCCCGGACGAATCCGTCGAGGAACAGGACCTTGGGGTAGCCGGGCGCCGTGGAGGCGTAGATCCGGAGGTCCCAGCAGAGTTCCTTTCCCGCCGCCAGGCGGAAGGTCTTGCCCCCGTCGAAGGG
>JALUZX010000806.1 GCA_027011425.1 Planctomycetota bacterium | reverse complement strand
GGCTCGGACTGGTTCCTCCTCCTTCTCTACCTGGCAGGGGCCCTCCTCCCCCTTCTTTTCATCCGTCCCGAAAAAGGGTGGCTCCACCCCTGGTTCTTCGCCGACAGGCCCGCCCTCCAGCTTCTCCCGCCGCTTGTCCTTCTCGCCTTCTTCCCCCTGGCCCGCCCGGGGAAGCCCTTTTTTCAAAAGCTCTTCACCGCCGGACTCCTGGTCCTGCTCCTTTTCTCCCTCAGGGCCTCGTGGCGATACGCCTGGAAACGAAAACGCCTCACATCCCCGGCGGAGATCGTGGAGGCCGCCCGGAGCCTTTCTTCACGCCCAGGCTCCCCGGCTGTTCCCCTTCTCTCCCCGGAGACCCGGTTCCTGGCCTGGGAGGGGGAGTTCCGGGGATTCCAGGCCCGGGACCCCTATTCCCTCTCCCAGGTCCTGGAAAGCCTCCCAGGCGCCGGGGTGGGATGGGTCTTCGTCTCCTCCAGGTGGGACAGCGGCCTCCCCTGGGCCCGGGCCCTCCTTGATCTTCCGGAAAATCGAATTCCCCGCCCCCTCCGCCTGGAGGGCGAATTCACTTCCGGCAGGTTCAAGACCCGCCTCTTCCGGGTGCTGAAACGGTAGCCCGGGAGCGGGGGGCCGAGCCCCCCGCGCGGATCACAGTCCCACCCTGGGAACGTCCACCTTGGTCTTCCCGCCGAAGTGGAAGACCCGGCTGTCCGTCATCCGCCCCGCCTTGATCCGGACCACGTAATCTCCCTCGGGAAGGCTCATTCCCCCCCGGGAGAACATCCGCCCCGGCCTCGGGCCGGAAGGCCTTGTCCGTGCGGGAGCCCGGCCGCGGGAGCGGGACGGCCTGGAAGCGGCCTTCCCGGTCCGCCGGGGGAGAGGCCTCCGCCGGCCGGCCCGGCCGGCCCGGCCGCCGCTCCTCCTTGGTCCCCGGGCTCCGCCCCGGGGCCTCGCCCTGAAAGACCTGGATCTCCGTCCGGACCAGAGCACCTTGTGGAGCCCCGCCGTCCCGGGTCCCTTGGTCTTCCAGAGGGTCTTTCCCGCCGCGTCGGCCACTTCCACCTCCACTCCGCCGTCCACGGCGAAGGGAAGGCGATACCAGATGACCGTTCCCGGGATGGGGTTGCGGCCGTAATAAGCCTGCCGGCCCCGTGCCGAGCGGGAGGGCCCCGAGTAGATCCGTTTATGGGCCCTCACCCCGAGAAGGACGTGGAAGGCCGGCGGACCGGGCCGCCTCCTTCGAGCAAGGGAAGGAGCCTGGGCGGCCAGGGCCTCGAGAGGGGTGATGTCCATGATGAAGACCCCTCTCCCGTGGGTTCCGGCGATCAGGTCCCTTTCGCGAGGGTGGATATAGAGGTCGTGGCAGGCCACGTCGGGCATTCCCCCGGCCAGGCGGGTCCAGCTTCCCCCGCTGTCCAGCGAGAAGTAGACTCCGGAATCGGACCCGACGAAGAGCAGGTTCCGGGCGCGCGGATCCTGGCGCACCACGTTGATGGGACCCTCGGGAATGTCGTTGGCGATGGGCGTCCAGGTGGCGCCGTAATCGGTGGTCATATAGAGGAAGGGCCGGAAATCGTCCTCCCTGTAGCCGCAGTAGGCCACGAAGGCCGTGGCGGGGTCGAAGTGGGAGGCCTCCACGCGGCTCACCCAGAGCCTGCGCACGTCCTCGGGGAAGCCCCCGGTCAGGTCCCTCCAGTGGACGCCCCCGTCCAGGGTCACCTGGACCTTCCCGTCGTCGGTCCCCACCCAGATCAGCCCCGGCCTCAGGGGCGACTCGGAGATGGTGGTGATCGTGCAATGGGGCACGTTGCCCTTGAGTTTCTCCCTGTCGTTGGTGCTCAGGTCCGGGCTGATCACCTGCCAGTGGTCGCCCCGGTCCAGGGAACGGTGCAGGTATTGGCTCCCGAAATAGAGGATCCTGGGGTTGTGGGGGGAGATGACCAGGGGCGACATCCAGTTGAACCGGAGCTTCGGGTATCCCCGGGGCCTCCTCGGCTTGATCATCCCGGCCCTGCCGAGGAGGAGGTCCACCCGCGCCAGCCCCCCGAACTGGGATTCCGCGTAGAGAGTATTTGGGTCGGCGGGATCCACGGCCGAGTAGAAGCCGTCCCCCCAGAGGGTCCCGAAGGTGAACCTTCCGGAGATCCCGGAGCGCCCGCCCGTGGCGGAGACGGTGCCCCAGCTCCCGTTGTCCTGGGTTCCGAAATAGACCACGTAGGGGTCCCTGTTGTCGGCCGAAAGGGCGTAGACCTGGGTGATGGGGAGATTGCCGATCCAATCCCAAGTCTTGCCCCTGCTCCAGCTCATATACAGGCCGCCGTCGTTGCCGAGAATCAGGTGTTCCGGATCGGAGGGGTCGATCCAGAGGGCGTGGTGATCCACGTGGCATCCCGGGGCGCCGTCGGGTTTCCACCTCTTCCCCCCGTCCCGGCTCACCCAGAGCTGGGTGGAGAGAAGCCACACCCTGTCGGGGTCCACCGGGTCCACCCGAATCTGGCCGAAGTAATAGTTGTAGGAGACGCTCTCGGGCTTCTCGTTCACCTTCTTCCAGGTGGCGCCCCCGTCCCCGGTCCGGTAGACCTCACAAACCATGTCGCCCGTCCCCGGCCTCCCGCGCCTCCGGGAGACCTTGGGCTTGATGTTGTAGTTCTGGATACAGGCATAGAGGATGCGCGGGTCCTTGGGATAGATCGCGAGCCCGATCCTGCCCAGCTTTCCCGCGGGAAGCCCGCCGCCGAGCATCTTCCACGACTTTCCGCCGTCGGTGGATTTCCAGATCCGGCTCCCTTCTCCGGAGCCCTCGTAGTTCCAGGCCCGCCGGATCCTCTCGTAGGAGGCGGCGTAGACCACCTCCGGGTTCCGCGGGTCGATCGCCACGTCGATGAACCCCGTCCTGGGGCCGACGTACTTGACCAGCTTCCAGCTCCTGCCCCCGTCGGAGGTCTTGTAGAGACCCCGTTCCTTGTTCTCCGTGTAGAGGTGGCCCACCACGGCGGCGTAGGCGACGAGGGGATCCTGGGGATGGGGGGCGATCCGGCCCACGTGGTGGCCTTCGGCGAGGCCCGTGTCGGTCCAGGTCTTTCCCCCGTCCCGGCTCACCCAGATTCCCGTTCCTCTATACGAACTTCTCTGGTTGTTCGCCTCGCCCGTGCCGACCCAGACGATCCTGGGATCCGCCGGGGAGACGGCGATGTCCCCGATGGAGATCGCGCCTTTCTCGAAGACGCACTTGAAGGTGGTTCCCATGTTCTCCGTCTTCCACACCCCTCCCGTGGCGGCGGCCACGTAGAAGGTGGAACGCTTATAGGGATCCACGGCCACGTCCACAACCCGTCCGGTGCTCCTGGCGGGCCCGATGGAGCGCCAGGAGAGCCGGGAGGCGATGTCCGCCTGCTGGGCGGGGACGGAGGCGCCGGCCGGGAGAAGGGCGAAAATGGCGACGGCAAATATCTCATGGGTTCTCATCTTTTTCACCTCCTTCCGCCTTCGGCCAGCGGGTCGGGCTTCACCTCCAGGGTGGTGGAATATTCCTTTTTGCCTATTTTCAACCGCACCCCGTAGGTTCCGGGGCCCGCCATGGGGCCCCGCGGTCCGCGCCGGGTCTTCCTGGAGACCTGTCCTGCTTCCTTGCGGAAATTCCAGAAGACCCGGTGAAGTCCCGCCTTCTTCGATCCCTTCAGGTAGCGGATGGTGTTCCCCGCCGGATCGGTGACGTAGAGGGCCACGTCGTCCTTCACGTCCTTCCCGAGCCAGTAGTGGATGTTCACCCCCGCCGGGGGATTGGGCGCGACGAACAGGCCGCTCCCGTAGATCCGCCTGGGGTAACGAGCCCACTGGACCCCTCGGACCGGGCGGAAGAGGGCGGCCTCCCGCTTCATGACCGCCGGCGTGCAGGCCTCGAGGCCGGAGACGTCCAGGACCCAGAGGCTCCGGCCGTGGGTCGCCGCGACGAGTTCCCTCTCCCTTTTCTGGACGGCCATGTCCCGGACCGCCACGGTGGGAAGGTTGCCCTCGAGGGAGAAGAAGGTCTTCCCCCGGTCCAGGGAGGCGAAGATCCCGAACTCGGTGCCCGCGTAGAGGAGATCCTGGTTGAAAGGATCCTCCCGCACCTCGTGAATCGGTCCCCTGTCGATCCCCTTGCCGATCCGTTTCCAGGTCTTTCCGTAGTCCTCGCTCACGTAGAGGTAGACCCCCAGGTCGTCGGACCGGTGCCCGTCGAAGGACAGGTAGACCCTTCCCTCCGAAAATCGTGACGCCTCGAGGCCGCTCACGTAACGGGGCCCGGGGAGGCCGGGCACGGACCCGCCGATGTTCTTCCACGTCTTCCCGCCGTCGGGGGTCATCCAGAGGGCCCCGTCGTCGGTTCCCGCGTAGAGAAGCCCCTGCTTCAGGGGGGACTCGGCCAGGGCCGTGGCCGAACCCCGGTCGGTCCGGCTGATCTCGGGACTCACGATCCGGGAGCGGGCGCCCATGTCGGTGGAGAGGATGACGTAGTTGCCCCCGATCCAGATCATGTCCTGGGCGTGGGGGGAGAGGATGTAGGGCGTGTCCCAGTTGAAGCGCAGGCGTTTTCCCTTGGGAGGCCTGGGCCTGCGGACTCTCCCGCCCTCGCCTGTGAAGAGGTTTCGCCACCCGATGTTCCCGAGCTGGGACTCGGAGAATACCACGCCCGGCCGGATACGGCTGGGCCGGCAGACGAAGCCGTCCCCGCCGCCGATTCCGAACCAGTCCTCGCACCGGATGCCGTCGGAGAACCTCGTCCGGCTCGGCCCTCCCCATGAGCCGTTGTCCTGGAGCCCGCCGTAGACGTAATAGGGCATCTGATCGTCCGTGTCCACGTGGTAGAACTGGCCGCAGGGGATGTTTTCGAAGAACCGGAAGGTCTTCCCCCGGTCCCAGGTCACCTGGAGCCCGCCGTCGCAGCCGAGAAGGTAATGGTCCGAGTCGGCCGGGTCGATCCAGATGGCGTGGAAATCGGGGTGCGGCATGGATCGGAAGGCCTTGAAGGTCTTCCCGCCGTCATCGGAACGGTAATAACGGACCCCCAGGACGTAGACCCGGTCCGGGTCGCCGGGATCCACCTGAATGCGGCAGAAATAATAAGGCCTGGGATTCAAGGAGTTGACCCTGCGCCAGGTCCTTCCCCCGTCGTCGGACCGGAAGACCCCGCCCGTCTCGAAGCCCTTCGGGCCCTGCTTGTCCTGGACGTTCTCCCTCTGGCCGCCCAGGCTCCCCTGGAATCCTCCCCCTCCCCGGAAGCCGAGCTTGACGACAAGGACCTTCTTCTTGCCTCCGCGCAGGATCTCGACCTTGACGGTCTCGCCCCCGCTCAGCGAATAGAAGACCTGAATCAGGTCCCGGGGGGTCTTGACGGGGATCCCGTTGATCTTCGTCACCGTATCTTCCGAACGGAGTCCCCCCTTCCAGGCCGGTCCGCCCTCCACGACATCGAAGGTGATGCCC
>JALUZX010000805.1 GCA_027011425.1 Planctomycetota bacterium | reverse complement strand
GTGGGAGGGGATCCCCGGGGGCTCCACCCTTCCCCCCCGCCAGGGGGGCGGGAAAGGAGAGTCCTTTTTCCGGGCGGGAAGAAGCAGGCCCGCCGGGCCGGGTTCGTCCGCCCACCAGAGGGTGAAGACAGAGGCTCCCGGAAGCCCCACCTGGAATTTCTCTTCCCCCTTTCCTCCCTTTTCCTCGGGTGGAAATTCCCCCCACCAGGGCGGGATCTCCAGGGAGAGGCCCAGGGCGGTTTCCCTGGGCCAGGGGCCCCGGAAGGGGTCGTAACGGGATGCCAAGAGGGGAAGGCAGAGAAGCAAAACGGTGCAAGAGGCCCAGAAGAGGGCCTTTCCCGCCCGGGCGGCCGGGAAGGGGCGGCCCCTTTCCCCGCGCTTTTCTTTGAGAAGGGCCGCCGCCAGGATGCCCGCCAGGGCGCCCCCCATGTGGGCCATGTTGTCCACTTCCTTGAAGAAGGAGCCGAAGGCCACCGTTCCGGCGAGGGTCAGGAAGAGGCCGAAGAAGACCTGTTTCCGCCAGGCCTGGGGCCAGGGCCTTTCGGGCCGGTTTGCGGAAAACAGCAAAGTCGCCGCCCCGATCACCCCAAGGATGGCCCCCGAGGCGCCCACCCGGATGCCCGGCTCCCCGAAGGCCAGGCTCAGGACGCCCCCCACGATTCCGCTCACCAGGTAGATCAGGACGTACCGGAAGCCACCGAAGGCCTGTTCGGCGAGCCTCCCGAAGAGCCAGAGGGCCAGGAGGTTCACCCCCATGTGAACGGGCCCGAAGTGGAGGAACATGGTGGTGAGGAGTTTCCAGGGATGCACCGCCAGGTCCTGTCCGGAGAAAAGGGCTCCCAGGCGGACCAGGACCCAGGGGTTGGTGGCTCCCCCGAGGAATTCGCTCCAGAGGTAGAAGCCCAGGATGGCCAGGCAGAGGATGGATGTAACCGGGGCGATGCCCGGACCCAGTCCCAGGGAGCGCGGCATGGCGGCGCTCTGGGAGGCCTGGGCCAGGACCTTCTCGTAGAGACCGGGCGGCAGGTCTTCCTTCTTCAAGGGCGGGTTCCCTTGGAAGGCACGGGCCTTCTCCAGCCACTCCCGCACCAGGGGCCGGGGGAGTTCCTCGCAGAAACTGGAGGACGGCCCCAGCAATCCCTCCAGGGTTTCTGCCTCTCCCAGGGAGGCGAGCAGGACCAGCCGCCCCAGGTCGAGCCAGCCCCTGGCCTGGAGGTCTTCCGCCGCCGGTCCCCTCTCCAGGGCTTCCACGACGGGCACCATCTCCTGGAAGCGGCCCAGCTCGGCCAGGGCCCGGGCCAGGAGGGCCCCAAGAGGCTCCCAGGGCCGGGGGCTCCAGGACCAGGGGGCGTGGAAGGTCTCCACCACCTCTTCGAACCGGCCTGCCTTGGCCAGGAGGGGAAGGAGCTGGCGCACCAGGAGGGCCTTTTCCTCGAACCCCTGGGCCCGGGCCAGTTTCTCCCGGAATTCCTGGACCACTTCCTCCCCCTTTCCTGCCTGGATTCGGGCCAGGGCCCGGTAGGTCTCGGCAGTGTTCTGGGGAGGCCTTAGGAGAAGGAGGTCCGTGGCCCGGGAGAGAAAGGCGGCGAGCCGGTAGAGCTGGTATCGCCCGGCCCACCGTAAGAGCCAGGAGAAGAGCACGGGAAGAAGGAGGAAGACGCAGAAGAGCCATACCGGGAGGAGGGCCAGGGGCCCCGTGGTGCGTCCCGTCTGGAGAAGCCAGACCGAAAGGAGGAGAGTCCCCCCCAGGAGGATGGTGTGGGGCTTCCTCGCCCTCCCGCGGGCCGCCAGGATGCCCACGATGAGCAGGAGGTTCAGGGCCACCAAGTAGAGGAGGATCTCGACCATGGGGGGGCATGGTGACGGGGAAGGTTGCCGAGGTCGAGCCTTTCATCTATAGAATGGGCCCGCGCCGGGGAAGGGCCCGGCCCTGGGCTCGATGGAGCGACCGATCATGTCCAAGACCGAAAGCCGCGGACCTCTCTACCACGTCCTCAGGGCCCAGCAGTTCGACAGGGCCCTCCTGGACCGGCTTTGCGACCTCACCACCCGGATCCGGAAGGTGGCCAAGGTGAAGGAGGGGGCCGACTACCTCCAGAGCCTTTTGTCGAACAAGAGGGCCATCCTCTACTTCACCCAGCCCTCGACCCGGACCTTTCTCTCCTTCCAGAACGCCTGCCACATTCTTGGGATCCGCACCTCGGAAATCCGCGACCCCTCCACCTCCTCCGAATACAAGGGAGAGAGCCCGGAGGACGCCATCCGGACCTTTTCCAGTTACGTGGACGTGATCATCATGCGGAGCCCCATCGCCGGCTTCGCCGACAGGACGGCGGCCATGCTGGACGAGACGGACCGCCCGGTTCCTGTGATCAACGCCGGGAGCGGAAAGGACCAGCACCCCACCCAGGCCCTCCTGGATATTTATACGCTCTACCGTTCCTTCAAGGACCGGGGCGGGATCGACGGCAAGACCATCGCCATGGTGGGCGACCTGGCCCGCGGGAGGACCGTCCGGTCCCTCAGCTACCTGATGAAGAACTACCGGGGCGTCCGCCTCATCTTCGTGGCCCCCCCTTCCCGCAGGATGGGGGACGACATCAAGGGCTTCCTGGACAAGATGGGGATCCCCTGGAAGGAGACGGAGGACCTGGCGGGGATCCTGCCCGAGGTGGACGCCGTCTACATGACCCGCCTCCAGGACGAATACGACGAGGCGGGAGAGTCGAAGAAGATCGACTACGACAAGTTCGCCTTCCGGCCCGAGCACCTGGAGATCCTTCCGGAGACGGCCATCGTCATGCACCCCCTTCCCAGGCGGAACGAACTGCACCCGGGTGTGGACAAGGACCCGCGTGCCAAGTATTGGCGCCAGGAGAGAAACGGGATGTGGATGCGCGTGGCGATCCTGGCCGCCATCTTCGGGATCGAAAAGGACATCCTCGATCCCTACGGGAGAAGCTCACACGTCTGATTCCGGATTTCCGGGTCCGGGTTCCGCCTTGCCGGCGGGCGAGGTCCTCCCGCGACGCAGGACCAGGATGGGGGAGAAGACCCGGAGAAATTCCTCCTTTTCGCCGGCCGGTTTTCCTTCCAGGAGGACCCAGGCGTGTCCCGCCAGGTCGGAGCCGTCCTTGCGGATCCCCACCCAGAGTTCCGGGTCCAGGCCGAGCCGCACCAGGTGCCTGTAGAGAACCAGGGAGCGGCGCAGGCAGGTCTTGGGAAAGAGGGGGTAGAAGAAAAAGGGAAGGCCCGCCAGGAAACGGGGGAGGGAGATGTCTCCTTCGCGCAGGGGCCGGCCGGCCAGGCGGCCCCGCTCTGCCTCCCAGGGCCCGGCGATCTTCTCCAGGGAATCCCCTTCCCGGAACCCAGCGAGGCGGAGCGTTGCCAGGAGGGACCAGAACCCCAGGCTCCACATAGAGGGGTCCAGGAGCCGTCCCAGGCGGCGTTTCCACTTGCGGGCGCGAAGAGCCATCGAAATCTCTGTTCCAGGAACGAATGGGCCCGCCGGAATCTTCCTTGGGCCGGGAACGGCAAGACTCTATGTTCCTGGGCCGGAGGTATCCAGGTCATGGCGGAGTACGTCGTAAGGGTCGCCGGGAAGGAAGACATCCCCCGGCTCAAGGAGCTTTTCGCAAAGAGCCTGGCCATGGAGTGCCGCCGGGATCCTTTCCTGGTTCCCCTGGAAGGGGACTGGGAACCCCTTCTGGCCCAGTTCATCCGGGCCAAGGAAGCCTTGCTTCTCGTCCTGGAAGTGGAAGGGAAGATCGAGGGCTACCTCCTGGCCTTCGAGCAGGTGGTCTACGGCCCGGCCGCCAAGCCCCATCCCCTGCGCAAGATCCTGGGACTCCCCCGCCCCAGGCCCTTGCTCCTTCCCTTCCGCTCCATATGGGTGGAGGACGTCTACCTGACCCGGACGGGCCGGATCCTGGACGGGGGGCGTGCCCTGGCCCGGGCCGTGCGGAACTGGGCGCCCAAGATCCGGGCCCGCCGGATCGCCGGTTCCGTGGCCCTGGGAAACCGGCCGGCCGAGGCCTTCGCCCTGGCCCTGGGGATGCGCCCTCTCCGCCGGATCTTCGTGGCCGACCTGGAGGATCCCTCCAAGCCTCCCCCTGTTCCCGAGCGGGACAGACCTCCCAAAGGGCCCAAGGGAAGGGCGGGACGCCCGGCTGATCCCAAGCGAGACAGGGGATCCTGAGAGGGAAAAAAAACTTCTTTTGCCCATCTCGCCCCTGTGTTTTCTCCGGGCTATAGTTCCTCTGGCGGAGGGGGCGTTCCCCTTCAACAAGGGAGGAGTTTCATACTTGGCAGAACCTTTGGCTGAGGGGAATGAAAGGAGGTCCCCGACCATGGAAAAAAAGAATCCTCGCCGGAAGGGAGAGGCCCGGAAGCCTTTCCAGAAACCTCGTTTGGGTAACAGGACCGGATGGACCCTCAGGGCGGGCACGGCAGGTTCCGGCGGATGCGGCCTCGGTGGTCGTTTCGGCAACGGCGGCTGTACCGGCGGTTGGGGCGGTGGTTGGAGCGGCGGCTGCGGGGGAGGATCCTGAGCCAACCCTCTTTCGGAAAAGAGATCGGCGTCCCGGGTTTTCCCGGGGCGCTTTTTCTTTTATGGTTCCGGAATGGATTGTGTCCGGCGCTTCCCTTTTTTCTTCCTGGGATTTCGGGACTTCCAGGATTCCTTGGAGGCCTTGGCTGAGCCTCTGGCGGGTCTATGTTGCCTTCCCCTGGAAGAGGGGAAAGAGCCGAGGAAGGGTGAGACCTTCCTTTGCAAGGCCGGGACGATTCGAAAGGCCCCGGAAGGAGAAAAGTTCTTTCCCGTCTTCGCCCAGGAGCCCGAACGGCTGGGTTTTTCGCCCGCCCAGGGGGCCTTCCATCTCGCCCTCGGCTCCACCCGGGCCAGGGTCTATCCCAAGCGGGGGGAAGCGGACTTGGACCTGGACCCGGCGGACTTCAGGGGGCGGCCTCCCTGGAGGAAGAGGCGTTTTCTCACGGATCTCATCCTCTGTTTTCTGGCTGACCGGATCGCCTTTTCTCTCCACGGATCCCTTCTCTCCAAGGGGGGAGAAGGCCTTTTCCTGGCGGCCCCCAGGATGGCTGGAAAGACCACCTTCGCCCTCTCCCTCTTGGAGAGCGGCTGGTCCCTCCACTCCGATGATTATTGCCTGATCCGTTCCCCCGGGAGCACCCCCCTGGTCTCGGGACTCCGGAGGGTGGTTCACCTGGCGCCCGATACGGCGAAACGGTTCGAGGGCCTGGTGGAGAAGAGGCTCGGGATCACGAATCTCTCCGGGGAGAAGGAGGGGGTCATCCTTAAGGCCGGGGGGGATGTCTTCCTGAGGGAAGTCCCTGTCAGGAGGATTCTTTTTCTCGAGCGGCACGGTGATGAGGAGTCTTCCTGGGAGCCCGTCCTGGTGCGGGACGCTCTTCCCCTCCTCCTCGAACAGACCCTCGCCCTGGATTCGGG